>NZ_JBHVUQ010000119.1:0-23675 GCF_042884105.1 Streptomyces sp. NPDC058157 | reverse complement strand
GGCCGCCTCCGGCCCGGCGGGCGGGCCCGCTTGCGGCCCTGCCGCCGCGGACGGTCCGGCGCGCAGGGGCGTCGGGCCGGAGCCGCTGCCCGGAGCTCAGCGCGCTTCCGGCCCGGCCGGCGGCCAGGCTTCCGGCCCGGCAGGCGCGGGCGCCCCAGTGGGCGCGGACGGCCCGGCGGGCGGCGCCGCGCCCACCGCCGGGCAGGCGGGCGCGGACGTCTCCGGCCAGGCCGCCGGGCCGCAACCGGCGTCCGCGGGCCAGCCCACCCCCGGCCCGGTGGGCGCGGCCCCCACCCCCCACCCCGCCGGCCAGGCGAACGGGCTGCTGCGGGAGCTCGTCGCCGCCGCGGAGCGGAGTGGCTGGGCGCATCCGGGGCCGCTGCTGTCCAACGCCATCGGGTTCCTCTCCCAGACCTACGACGCCACCGCCGGCCTCATCGGCAACACCCTCGTCGCCCTCGCCCGGGGCGCGGACACCCCCGACACCGCGGCGCTCGTGCGGGAGGTCGCCCGGTACGACGCACCGGTCCAGAACACCCGCCGCTTCGCCGCCGAACCCTTCACCCACGCCGGCTCCACCGTCGAGCCCGGGCAGCAACTCCTCGTCGTCCTCGCCGCCGCCAACCGCGACCCCGCCGTCAACCCCGACCCCCACGCACTCTCCCCCGGCCGGGTGAATCCGGTCGTGTTCACCTTCGGTGCGGGAGCCCACCGCTGCCCGGGCGGGGAGCTGGCCGCGGCCCTCGCCACCGCCGTGGTGGCCGAACTCCGCACGGCAGGCTGGAGCACCACAGCGACCCCCGCCTACCGCCCTCTGGCGAACGCCCGGATCCCGCTCCTCTAGCGCGCGAGAACGTCCAGGACGCAGCCCCCGCAACGCGATCAGGCCCGGGGGTCCACCACCCCCATGCCTCCAGACAGGACAAACCGCAACATGTCGGACAGCACCCGCACTCACCTCTGGATGCGGCACGAGGCCCGCCGTACCGAACGCCGCGCCCCCCTCACCCCGCAGGACGCCGCCCGCCTCGTCGAGGCCGGGATCCGCATCACCGTCGAGGAGTCGGCGCAGCGCGCCTTCCCCCTCGCCGACTACGCCGCCGCCGGCTGCGCCACCGCCCCCACCGGCTCCTGGCACGAGCAGGCCCCCGACGACGCGTACGTCCTCGGCCTCAAGGAACTCCCCGCCGGGCCCGGCGCCCCCGCCCTGCGCCACCGGCACATCTACTTCGGCCACGCCTACAAGGGCCAGGCCGGCGCCCGCGAGCTGCTCGCCCGCTTCACCGCCGGCGGCGGCGCCCTGCTCGACATGGAGTACCTCACCGACGACTCCGGCCGCCGCGTCGCCGCCTTCGGCTACTGGGCCGGCTACGTCGGCGCCGCCCTCGCCGTCCTGCACCACCGCCGCGCCCTCACCGCCCCGCTGGTCCCCACCGACCGCCCCGCCCTCGACGCCCTCCTCGCCTCCACGGCCACCGACGGCGACCCCACCACCGCCCTCGTCATCGGCGCCCTCGGCCGCTGCGGCCGCGGCGCCTGCGACGCCCTCGTCCAGGCCGGCCTGGAGCCCACCCGCTGGGACCTGCCCGAGACCCGCGCCCTCGACCGGGCCGCCCTCCTCGGCCACGACCTGCTCGTCAACACCGTCCTGACCACCACCCCCGTCCCGCCGTTCCTCACCAAGGCCGACCTGGACGAGCCCGCCCGCCGCCTCTCCCTGGTCTCCGACGTCACCTGCGACGTCACCTCCGACTGCAACGTCCTGCCCGTCTACGACGAGACCACCACCTGGGACGCCCCCGTCCGCGCCCTGCGCGACGGCGACCGCCCCCTCGACCTGATCGCCATCGACAACCTCCCCTCGCTCCTCCCCGTCGAGGCCGCCACCGCCTTCTCCGCCGAACTCGCCCCGCACCTGGCGCGCTTGGCCGAGTGGGACGGCGTGTGGGCCCGCGCCCTGCACACCTACCGGACGGCCGTCGAACCCCAGGAGGCACCCCTTGTCATCTGACCCGTTATCCGCGACCGCCGCGACGCCCGCCACGCCCGCGGCCCCCGCGTCGGGCACCGTCCACTGGATAGGCACCGGCCTGTCCACCGGCCGCTCCGGCCTCTCCCTCGTCTGCGAGCGCGCCCGCCGGGTGGTCCTGTGGGACCGCACCGCCGAGCGCGCCGCCGCCCGCCTGGCCGCCCTCGGCCTGGCGGGCCGCGCCGAGGTCCGCGCCCTCACCCCCGACGCCCTGGCGGCGCGGACGGGCGCGGGCGACGTCCTCGTCTCCATGCTCCCGGCCGCCGAGCACGCCCCGCTGCTCGGCCTGGCCGCCGACCGCGGCGCCCACTTCGCCTGCACCAGCTACACCTCCCCCGAGCTGGCCGAAGGGGCGCGACGGGCGGCCGCCCGGGCCCGTACCGTCGTCCTCACCGAGGCCGGACTCGACCCCGGCATCGACCACCTCATGGCCCACGACCTCGTCGCCCGGGCCCGCGCGGCGTTCGGCCCCTCCCCGGCCACCGCCGTGTTCACCTCGTACTGCGGAGGCGTCCCGGCGGCCCCCGGACCGTTCCGCTACCGCTTCAGCTGGGCCCCGTACGGGGTCCTCGCCGCCCTCGCCGCCCCGGCCCGGTACGTCGAGGGGTGCGCGGAGGTCACCGCCCCCCGCCCCTGGGAGGCGACGGCCCCGCTGACCCTGGCGGGCGAGGAGTTCGAGGCCTACCCCAACCGCGACAGCCTCCCCTTCGTCGCCCAGTACGGCGTCCCGTACTACTGGCACCTCGACACCTTCGTCCGCGGCACCCTGCGCAACTCCGGCTGGCGCACCGCCTGGAAGGAGGTCTTCGACACCGTCTCCGCCGGCGACCCCGACGCCGTCCGCGCCCTGGCGCACGAGCTCGCCGCCCGCCACCCGGCCGGCCCCGCCGACCGCGACCGCGTCGTGCTGTCCGTCTCGCTGGAGCTGCGCACCCGGTCCGGCGAGCGCTGGCGCGGCTCCCGGCTGCTCGACCTCACCGGCGGGCCGGACGAGTCCGCCATGGCCCGCTGCGTCTCGCTCCCCGTCGCCTACGGGGTCACGCGCATCCTGTCCGGCGCCCTGCCCGCCGGGCTGAACCGGGCCGCCGAGACCCCCGGCGAGACCGCGCGGTGGCTGTCGTTCCTCGGCGCCCACGGGCTGGCCGGCCGCTACGAGGAGACCGCCCCCGCTCCCACGGGGGCACCGGCATGACCGTCTGACGATCCACCCCACCCCTCCCTCACCCCACTTCCCCCTCACCTCAGCCACCGCACAACGAACGAGAGGTTCCGAACCATGGGGCACGAGAGCTTCCGGCCGGGCATCACGCACTTCCGCTGCGTGGGAGTCGGCGTGGGCCCGGCCAACCTCAGCCTGGCGTCCCTGCTGCACAGCAGGCCGGACGTACCCAATCTCTTCCTCGACCGCAAGGAGTCCTTCGGCTGGCACGACGGCCAGCAGATCCCCGGCACCAGCCTCCAGGTCTCCCAGTTCAAGGACCTGGTCAGCCTGGCCGACCCCGCGAACCCCTTCTCCTTCCTCTCCTACCTCCACGCCAAGGGCCGGGTCTACCACTTCCTCAACGCCCGCTTCGACGACGTGCCCCGGCCGGAGTTCCGCAACTACCTGGCCTGGGCCAGCCGCAACAACGAGAACGTCGTCTTCGGCGAGGGAGTGGAGGAGGTCGACTTCGACGACGGGCTCGGGGCGTTCACGGTCCGCACCGCGCGCCGCACCGTCACCGCCGAGAACGTCGTCGTCGGTGTCGGCAGCCGCCCGTGGGTGCCGCCGCTGGGGGAGCACCAGCTCGGCCCCACCCAGTTCCACGTCAGCGACTACATGGCCAACGCGCAGGACGTCGGCGGCAAGCGGGTCGTCGTCATCGGCGGCGGCCAGTCCGGGGCCGAGGCCTTCCTCGACCTGATCTCCCGGGGCGGCTGGGACCTGCCCCGCCGGGTCTCGTGGATCTCGCGCCGGGAGAACTACCTGCCGATCGACGACTCGCCCTTCACCAACGACCGCTACATGCCCAGCCACGCCGACTACTTCTACGGACTGCCGCGCGAGCGCCGCCACGCGCTGAACTCCCGCAACGTCCTCAGCAGCGACGGGATCTCCGAGTCCACCCTGCGCGAGATCTACCAGGGCATCTACATGCACCGCTTCGTCGACGGCAACGAGGACCTCGTCGCCCTCCACCCCGGCCGCGAGGTCTTCGACGTCCGGCCCGGCCCCTTCGGCGGCTGGGAGGTCCGTGCCCGGCACACCCAGGAGGCGGAATCCGTGGAGAAGTTCGAGACCGACGTCGTCGTCTGGGCCACCGGCTACCGGCCCGCCGCCACCGAGTTCCTCGCCCCGCTCGGCGGGCGCCTGGAGCGCGAGGGCGAGGAGCTGCGCGTCGACGAGGACTACGCCGTCCGCTGGGACGGGCCCGCCGACCGGCGGATCTTCGTCCAGAACGGGGTCCGCGGCCAGCGCGGCCTCGCCGACCCCAACCTCAGCCTCAACGCCTGGCGCAGCCGGCGCATCGCCGACCGGCTGTGCGGCGTGCGCGGGGACGAGCAGCTCGCCTCCTTCATCGAGTGGTCCTCCAAGACCTCCCAGGACGAACGGTGGACCGCCTGATGCCCACGAACCGCACCGGCACCTGCCACCCCCTGACCACCGACCCGGAGGCCACCCCGGCCATACCCGAGACCGGCCCGCCCGCAGCCACCGAGCCCGCCCCCGGCGCGGCCCCCGGGCCCGCCGACGGGGCGGCTGCGGCCGCGACCGGCCCGTCCGCCTCCGGCGCCACCGCCACCGCCCCCGTGCCCGCGCCCGCTGCGGCGGCCGCCTCCGGCGGCGCCGCTGCCGGGCCGTCCGCCACGACGTTCGGTACCAAGGCCCCCGGCCCCGCAGCCGCGGTGTCCGCCCCCGGCGGGGCCGCCGATCCCACCGCCGCGCCCGCGTACCGCACCACCGCCCGCCACGCCGGCGGGCCGGACGGGGCACGGACCGACGTGGCCGTCGTCGGCGCCGGGATCCTCGGCGTGCTCGTCGCCCGCGAGGTCCTCTCCCGCGACCCCTCCGCCACCGTCACCGTCCTCGACCGGGACATGATCGGCTCCGGCGCCACCCGCCGCTCCGCCGGACTGCACTTCCCGCGCGGGGCCGACGAGACCCTCCGCTCCCTCGCCGCCGAGAGCGAGCGCTTCTACGCCGACCTCCACACCGCCCGCCCCGACCTGCCCGTCCACCCCCTCGCCATGACCGTCCTCGCACCCGAGTCCGCCGAGGAGGCCCTGCGCGAGACCTACCTCCCCGAGGCCAAGCTCCGCTGGACCGGCGAACTGCCGCCCTGCGTCCCCGCCCTCCCGAAGGGATTCGGGGCCTGGGAAGGCGACGGCTGCCAGTACGCCGACGTCCACGCCCTCACCCAGCTCCTCGCCGCCGAACTGCGCCCCGCCGTCTCCTTCCGCGAGGGCGTCGCCGTGGAGACCGTCGCCGCCGGACCCGGCGGCGCCCGCCTCACCCTGACCGGCGGCGCCACCCTCACCGCCGGGCACGTGGTCCTCGCCCCCGGCCCCTGGCTCGCCGAGCCCGCCTGGCGCGAACTCGTCGCCCCACTGAGGGCCCGGGTCAAGAAGGTCGTCGCCCTGCACGTGGAGACCCCGCCCGCTCCCGGCGACCGGGCCGTCGTCCTGCACGAGGAGGACGCCTTCCTGCTGCCCCTGCACCACCGCGGCCACTGGCTGCTCAGCTACACCTGCCCCGAATGGGACGCCGACCCCGCCACCGTCGAACCCGCCGTCACCACCGCCCACCTGCGCGAGGGCCGCGCCCTGCTCACCCGCTACGCCCCCGCCCTCGCCGCCCACTGCCGGTCGGGCCGGGTGTTCTGCGACGCGTACGGCCCCGGCGGCAGGCCCCTGGTCACCGCCCTCGACCCCTACGGCCGGCTGGTCTTCGCGGGCGCCGCGGGCGGCTCCGGCTACCGCCTGGCCCCGGCGCTCGCCGCCCGCGCCGCCGACCTGATCCCCTCCCTCCCGTCCCCGCGAAAGGCCACGACATGATCATCGCGCGTTATGACGACGACGTGCTGGAACAGGCGTTCGGCATCGACATGAGCGGTGTGGAGGGATTCGGGACCGGCGCCGGCTGGGGCCGGGTCGCCCCCGGCCGGGCCACCGACGACCACCACCACGACGAGACCGAACTCCTCGTCATCGTCTCCGGCCGCGGCGCGTTCGTCATCGACGGCGAACGCCACGAGGCCGCCCCCGGCACCGTCGTCCTCTTCGAACCCTTCGAGTCCCATGTCTTGGAGAACACCAGCCTGGAGAACACCAGCCCGGAGAACACCAGCCCGGAGAACACCGGCGCCGGCGCCGACCTGGTCTTCTTCACCCGGTACTGGCGCGACGCCCAGCGCGCCGCGCACGCCGCCTCCGCCCCCGTGCGCACCGGCTTCGGCGACCGCCCCGTCTTCGTCTTCTCCACCCCGCCCACCCCCAACGGCGACCTGCACCTGGGCCACCTCGCCGGCCCCTACCTCGGCGCCGACGCCTTCACCCGCTTCCAGCGCATGAACGGCACCGAGGCCTACCACCTCACCGGCAGCGACGACTACCAGAGCTACGTCCTCGGCGCCGCCCGCCAGGGCGGCCGCACGCCCGCCGAGACCGCCGCCCACTACAGCGCCGAGATCGCCGAGACCCTGCGGCTGATGGACATACCCCTCGACCAGTACACCGTCACCGACCAGGACCCCGGCTACCGCACGGGCCTCCAGGACTTCTTCAGCCGGCTCGTCGCCTCCGGCGAGATCGCCGTCACCGCCCACGAAGCCCTCTACGACACCGGCACCGGCGCCTACCTCTACGAGGCCGACGTCACCGGCGGCTGCCCCGGCTGCGGCGCCGCCACCTCCGGCAACCTCTGCGAGGAGTGCGGCGAACCCAACACCGTCGCCGACCTCACCGACCCCCGCTCCACCGCCACCGGCAGCGCGCCCCGCCCCGCCCCCGCCGCCCGCTGGACCCTGCCCCTGCACGCCTACGCCGGCGACGTCCGCGCCCACCACCGGCGCGGCCGCGTCCCCGCCCGGCTGCGCGAACTCGCCGACCGGCTGTTCCGCCGCCCCGCCCTCGACCTCCCCCTCACCCACCCCTCCGACTGGGGCGTCCAGCCCCGCGAGGGGGACACCGAAGGGCAGGTCGTCTGGGTCTGGCCCGAGATGAGCTACGGGTTCCTGCACGGCATCCAGTCACTGGGCGCCCGCCTCGGCCGCCCCTGGAAGGCGGACGGGCCCAGCGCGGACTGGAAGATCGTCCACTTCTTCGGCTACGACAACAGCTTCTACCACTCCGTGCTGTACCCGGTCCTCTACCAGCTCGCCCACCCCGGCTGGACCCCCGACATCGACTACCACGTCAACGAGTTCTACCTGCTGGAGGGCGAGAAGTTCTCCACCAGCCGCCGGCACGCGATCTGGGGCAAGGAGGTCCTCACCCCCGACACCGTCGACGCCGTCCGCTACTTCCTCGCCGCCACCCGCCCCGAGGGCGTGCGCACCGACTTCCGGCCCGCCGCCTACGAGGCCGTCCTCGCCGACACCCTCATCGGCACCTGGCAGCAGTGGCTCACCGACCTCGGCGCCCGCGTCGCCAAGCACCACGGCGGCCGCGCCCCCGACGCCGGGAACTGGACCCCCGAACACACCGCCTTCCTCGCCCGCCTCGGCACCCGCCTCGACGCCGTCACCGGAGCCCTCGGCAACGACTCCTTCTCCCTCGGCCAGGCCGCCGCCGAACTCGACGGCATCGTCCGCGACACCGTCCGCTTCACCCGCGCCGAAGGCCTCCTCACCGACACCCCCGGCTGGGAGGACGAGAACCGCACCGCCGTCGCCCTCGAACTGGCCGCCGCCCGCCTCCTCGCGCACGCCGCCGCCCCCGTCATGCCCCGCTTCGCCGCCCGGCTGGCCGCCGCCCTGGACCTCGCCGCCCCGCGCACGTGGCCCCGTACCGTCGAACTCCTCACCCCCGGCGCCGCCGTCGACCTCGCCGACGCCGTGTTCTTCCAGCCCTCCCCGGACGCTGCCGAGCCGGCCGAGCCCGTCCTCACCCCCTGGCTCACCCAGGTCGCCCGCACCGCCCTGCGGCTCGGCGCCGACGAGCCGATCGCCCACCGCACCCTCACCCAGCTCGCGGCCGGCTCCCTCCAGGCCGTCACCGTCCAGTACCAGATCCTCGACGCCCTCGACGTCGACCTGTCCATGGACGAACTCCTGCACGGCGGCACCCTCGCGGAACTCGCCGCCGTCATCGCCGAGCGCGCCGAGCCCGCCGCCGTCGCCGCCCTGACCTCGGGGGAGGCCCGATGAACCAGCACCGCCACATCCTGCGCGAGATCGCCGAACGCGGGCTGACCGTCACCCTCGCCGACGGCGACCTGCGCCTGACCGGCAACCGCGAGCGGATGGACCCCGAGTTCATCGCCCGCGTCAGAGCCGCCAAGCCCGCCCTCGTCGCCCACCTGGAACGCGAGGCCGACCACGGCCCCGGCTTCCCCCTCACCCCCCTCCAGCGCAGCTACCACCTCGGCCGCAGCGGGGTCTTCGAGGTCGGCGACGTCTCCAGCCACGTCTTCCACGAGATCGAGGGCGACTGGGACATCGACCGGCTCCAGGCCTCCCTCGACACCGTCATGGCCGCCCACAGCGGCCTGCGCTCCCGCTTCCTGTCCGACGAACGCCAGGCCACCGAGCACGGCGCCCCCGCCCCCCGCATCGGCGTCCTCGACCTGCGCTCCCACACCCCCCGCCAGCAGGACGCCATCCGCGCCCAGCTCCGCGACATGCGCTCCCACCAGGTCCTGCCCGCCGACCAGGCCCCCCTGCTCACCGTCGACGCCACCATCCTCGACGACGACCGGATGCTCCTCCACGTCGGCCACGACGGGCTCGTCATGGACGGCATCAGCATGTTCCTCTTCTTCCGCGCCTGGTGGCACGCCTACCAGAGCCCCGGCGCCGACACCCACGAGGAACTCCCCTACGAGGACTACGTCACCGCCCTCGAAGCCGCCCGCGACAAGGCCCCCGCCCAGCGCTCCCGCGCCTACTGGCTGGACCGCGCCGACGACCTCGCCCCCCACCCCGACCTGCCCCTGCGCACCAGCCCGGCCGCCCTCACCGAGACCCGCTTCACCCCGCGCCGCGTCACCCTGGAACGCACCGCCTGGACCACCCTCAAGGACCGCGCCGCGGCCGCCGGCCTCACCCCCTCCGCCCTGCTGCTCGCCGCCTACGCCGAAACCCTCGCCACCTGGGGCGCGGGGGACCGGTTCACCCTCACCACCACCGTCGCCCACCGCCCGCCCGTCCACCCCCGCGTCTTCGAGGCCGTCGGCCAGTTCTCCGACACCCTCCTCGTCGAGGCCGAGGTCGACCGCCGCCTGACCTTCGCCGAACGCGCCCAGCTCCTCCAGGCCCGCCTCCACACCGACATCGACCACCGGCACTACTCCGGCGTCGAGTTCCTGCGCGAACTCGCCGTCCGCCGCGGCGGCGTCACCGGGGCCCGCATGCCCTACACGTTCAACAGCGCCATCGGACACGTCAGCAGCGAGGTCGACGGCTCCGCCCTGGAACTCTTCGGCAAGGAGGTCTACACCGTCAGCCAGACCCCCCAGGTGTGGCTCAACGCCTTCGCCATGGAGCAGCACGGCGCCCTCGTCGTCCAGCTCGACGGGATCGACGCACTCTTCTGCGAGGGCCTCCTCGACGACCTCGCCCACGGCTACGGCACCCTCCTGGAAACCCTCGTCGACGAGGCCTCCTGGCAGCGGCACTCCTTCGACCTGCTGCCGCCCGCCCAGCGCGAGCGCCGCGCCGCCGCCAACGACACCGCCGTCGCCCTGCCCGACGAGATGCTCGGCGACGCCATCGTGGCCCGCGCCGCCCGCACCCCCGCCGCGCCCGCGATCCTCACCTCCGGCCGCACCGTCAGCTACGGCGAACTCCTGCACCGGGCCGCCACCGCCGCGACCTGGCTGCGCGCCCAGGGCGTCGGACGCGGCGACCTCGTCGGCCTCGTCTGCCACCGGGGCCCCGAGCAGATCGTCGGCATCCTTGCCACCGTCCTCGCCGGAGCCGCCTACCTGCCCGTGGACGCCGCCCTGCCCGCCGCCCGGCAGGAGTACATGCTCACCGACGGCGAGGTGCGCTGCGTGCTCACCAACTCCGGCCGGCCCTCCGACGACACCGTCGCCGCCTTCGACCTCACCCGGCCCTGCTCCGGCCGCGCCGAACTCCCCGACCGGCTCCCCGGATCCCACCCCGACGACCTCGCGTACGTCCTCTACACCTCCGGCACCACCGGCGCCCCCAAGGGCGTCATGGTCAGCCACCGCAGCGTCGCCAACCTCGTCGCCGACTGCCACGACCGCTTCGGGATCACCGCCGAGGACCGGTTCATGGCCGTCAGCGCCTTCCACTTCGACCTGTCCGTCTGGGACGTCTTCGGCGCCCTCTCGGCCGGCGCCGCCCTCGTCATGCCCGACCGGGACCAGGCCACCGACCCCGCCCACTGGCTCGAACTGTGCTGGCTCTACGGGGTCACCGTGTGGAACTCCGTCCCCGCCGTCGTGGGTCTCCTGCACGGCCAGGCCCGCGCCGACGGCGACGTACCGCCCGCCCTGCGCCTCGTCCTGATGAGCGGGGACCGCATCCCGCCCGCCCTGCCGGCGCAGCTGCGCGAACTGATGCCGGGCCTGGAGGTGGTCTCCCTCGGCGGCCCCACCGAGACCACGGTCTGGAACATCCTCCACCCGGTGTCCGAGGACGAGGACGGCTCCGCCTCCATCCCCTACGGCCGCCCCAACACCAACAACCGCGCCTACGTCCTCGACCGCCACGGCCTCGACGCCCCCGACTGGGTCACCGGCGAGATCACCGCGGCCGGCACGGGGCTGGCCCGGGGCTACTGGGGCGATCCGGCGCGCACCGCCGAACGCTTCCAGGAGGACCCCGTGCGCGGCGAACGCCTCTACCGCACCGGGGACCTGGGCCGCTACCTGCCCGACGGCAGCATCCAGATCCTCGGCCGCAGCGACTTCCAGATCAAGATCAACGGCTACCGGATCGAGGCCGGCGAGGTCGAGACCCGGCTCGCGGCCCTCGCCGAGGTCTCCCGGGCCGTCGTCGCCCCCCACGGCAACCGCCTGGTCGCCCACCTCGTCCCCGCCGGCGGCGACCGCCCCCACCTCACGGAGATCCGCCAGGCCCTGCGCGCGGACCTCCCCGACTACATGCTCCCGGCGGCCGTGCTCTGGCACGAGGAGCTCCCGCTGACCCGCAACGGCAAGGTGGACCGCACCCGGCTGGCCGAACTCGCCACCCGGACGCCCGCGTCCGGCCCCGCCCCGGGCGGCAGCGCCCCGGCCACCCAGGCGGAGAAGATCCTCTGCGACATCTGGTCCACGGTCCTGCGCCGCCCGGACGTCGGCGCCCTGGACACCCTGACCTCCCTCGGCGGCGACTCCATAGCGGCGGCCCGCATCCTGACGGCCACCCGCAAACGCTTCGGCACCACCCTCACCCTCGACCAGCTCGCGGAACTCCCCACGGTCCGAGCGATGGCGGCGGCCCTCATGCCGAAGGAGTCCCGATGACACCCACCCCCCAGCGGCGCGGGGAACTGCGCGCCCAGCCGCAACGCACCGGCACGGAACCGACGACGCCCACCCCCCAGCGGCGCGGGGAACTGCGCGACCAGCCACAGCGGGCCCGCACCGGACACACCGCACCCCCGGCGGAGCCGGAGACGATCCGGCGGATCGTCTCCGGGCCGCGGCCCACCCGCGGCCACCTCCACGTCGCCAGGCTGGACGGCACCCGCACCATCCCCCTGCCCGAGCTCCACGACCGGGCCACCCGCCTCGCCCACCACCTGCGGAGCACCCACGGCACGGGCCCCGGCCACCGCATCGGCATCCTCGCCGCCAACAGCCTCGAATGGGTCCTCCTCGACCTGGCCGCCCTGCGGCTCGGCGCGCAGACCGCCGGCCTGGAACCCGGCAAGTTCACCCCCTCCGCCGACCTCGCCGCCCGCTACGACCTGGACCTCCTCTTCACCGACCAGCCCACCCACGGAGTCCCCGGCGTCCTCCCCACGGACGGCATCCTCGCCCTCACCGACCACGACACCCCGCCCACCACCCCGCCCCTCCCACCCGTCACCTGGACCGCAGAAGCCGTCACCACCGTCAAGTTCACCTCCGGCAGCACCGGCGTCCCCAAGGGCCTCGGCGCCACCGCCGGCAGCATCGACAGCTCCCTCACCGCCGTCCAGGAGATCTTCGAGCACACCCCCGACGACCACCTCTTCGTCTTCCTCCCCCTCTCCCTCCTCCAGCAGCGCTACTGGGTCTACTCCGCCCTCCTCCACGGCCACGACGTCACCGTCACCACCTACGAGGCCGCCTTCGCCGCCCTGCGCCGCGTCCGCCCCACCGTCGTCATGGGCGTCCCCGCCTTCTACGAGACCGCCCGCCGCCAGATCACCGCCCGCCTCCGCCGCACCCCCGGCCAGGGACCCGGCACCCCCGGCCAGGGACCCGGCACCCCCGGCCAGGACCCCGCCCACGCCGCCCGCGCCCTGTTCGGCGACCGCATCCGCTACCTGTGGACCGGCTCCGCCCCCGCCTCGCCCACCGTGCTCCGGTTCTTCCACGAAGAGGCCCGCCTGCCCCTCTACGAGGGCTACGGCCTCAACGAGACCTGCATCGTCACCAAGAACCACCCCGGCGCCCACCGCGAGGGCAGCGTCGGCCGGGCCGTCCGCGGCAAGGAGGTGCTCATCGGCGAGGACGGGGTCATCAGCGTCCGCAGCACCCACCCCGTCAACAACCACTACGCCTACGCCCGCCCCGGCGACTCCGAGAAGGTCTTCTCACCCGACGGGACCGTCCGCACCGGCGACCTCGGCCACCTCGACGAGGACGGCTACCTCTTCGTCCACGGCCGCGCCGACGACGTCATCGTCCTCGACAACGGCAAGAAGGTCATCG
Source organism: Streptomyces sp. NPDC058157 (assembly GCF_042884105.1). Taxonomy (NCBI): domain Bacteria; kingdom Bacillati; phylum Actinomycetota; class Actinomycetes; order Kitasatosporales; family Streptomycetaceae; genus Streptomyces; species Streptomyces sp. NPDC058157. The sequence continues at coordinate 10,611 of NZ_JBHVUQ010000119.1, read as the reverse complement.
TCCGCCCCATCGAGGAACTGATGCGCGCCGACCCGGCCATCGCCGAATGCGTCCTGTTCAGCCCCACCCAGACCGACCTCGTCGCCGTCGTCTCCCCGGCCGGGGCCCCCGCCGACCACGAGGCCATCGCCGCCCGCCTGGCCGCCGTCAACGCCGCCACCACCCCCGACGAGCGCATCAGCCGCGTCCTCGTCGCCGACCCGCCGTTCAGCATCGAGGGCGGCCTGCTGACCTCCCAGTACAAGCCGAAGCGCCCCGACATCCGGGCCGCCTACCACGCCCCGCTGCACTCCCAGGAGGCCGGAATCCATGCCTGACACCGCCCGCACCCCCCGCACCGCCCTCGACGAAGCCGCCCGCGACCAGCTCGCCCTCGCCCTGGTCCCCGAGGTCCCCGCCGAGGAGATCGACCCGGACGCCGACATGGTCGCCGCCTACGGGCTGACCTCCCTCAACAAGGTCCTCTTCCTCACCGAGGTCTGCGAGGAGACCGGCGTGGACCTCGCCCACTTCACCGAGCACGACCTCGCCGACATGAAGACCCTCCGCGACGTCACCGCCGCCCTCGCCCGCCACCACCACGCCACGGCCACCGCCGCCACCACCCCCGGAGCCTGAACCATGAGCTGGACCGAGCACGCCGCCGCCGTCCTGGAGAACGACCGGGTCCGCCTCACCCCGATCACCGGGGCCGACCGCGAGGGCATCCGGGCCGTGGCCATGGACCCCGCCATCTGGCGCCACTTCGTCGCCGCCGTCGAGACCGACGCCGACTTCGAGGCCTTCTTCGACGCCAACCTCGCCGACCACGCCGCCGGCCGCCGCACCGTCTTCACGATCACCGACAAGGACACCGGCCGCACCGCCGGCAGCATGAGCTTCGGCAACATGGCCGAGGCCGACCGCCGCCTGGAACTCGGCTGGTCCTGGCTCGGCCGCGACTTCCGCGGCCGCGGCGTCAACCACTGGGCCAAGGCCCTCCTGCTGGAGCACGCCTTCGAGGTGCTCGGCGCCGAACGCGCCGAGTTCAAGACCGACGTCCTCAACGTCCAGGCCCGCCGCGGCCTCGTCAACATCGGCGCCACCGAGGAAGGCGTGCTGCGCAGCTTCAACTACATGCCCGGCGGCCGCCGCCGCGACGCCGTCTTCTACAGCATCCTGCGCGCCGAATGGCCCGCCGTCCGGGCGCACCTCGCGCGCGGCCCCAAGAAGGCCGTCCCGGCATGAACGACCCCGCCGCCGCAGGCCCCGGCATCAGCCACATACGGGCCTGCGGCACCCCGTACGAGATCGGCCGCGCCCACGGCGCGGCCCTCGCCGCGCCCCTGCGCGCCTTCCTCGACGACGGCCTGGCCCGCCTCAACCACCTCGTCCCCCAGCCCCTGACGCTGGGCGCCCTGCTCCCGGCCGTCGCCGCCCACCGCAGGGCCGTCACCGACTGCCTGCCCGACCTCGCCGAGGAGGTGGCCGGCCTGGCCGACGGCGCCGGCACCTCCGAGGACGAGGCCTGGCTGCTCCAGCTGCGCCGCGAGATCCTCGGCTACTCCAAGATCCCGGCCGGCGGCGACTGCACCACCTACGCCCGCACCGGACCCGGCGCCGGCCCGCCCGTCCTCGCCCAGACCGTCGACCTCAACGGGGACCTCGACACCCACATCAGCGTCCTGGAGACCGCCCGCACCGGCACCGCCCGCCGCTCCCTGGTCCTCAGCTTCGCCGGACTCCTCGGCTACCTCGGCCTCAACAGCGACGGCCTCGCCATCGGACTGAACCTCGTCCTCGGCGGCACCTGGCGCCCGGGCGTCCCCCCGTACCTGGCCATCCGCCACCTCCTCGACACCGCCGCCGACACCCGCCAGGCCCTCAAACTCCTCGCCGACCTCCCCCTGGCCAGCTCCCGCTCCCTGATGCTCTGCGACCCCGAACGGGCCCTGTACGTGGAACACCTCGACGGCGACCTGCGCGTCACCGAGGCCACCGCCCCCGGCGCGCTCGCCCACACCAACCACTACCTCCACCCGGACTTCGCCCCCGCGGACGAACTCAACGTCTTCGCCCGCAACTCCTCGCTGCGGCGCCTGCGCGCGGCCACCGAGGGCCTGGCCGCCCTCCCCGCCACCGCGACCCCCGAGGACCACCTGGACCTGCTGTCCCGGCCGCCGCTGCGCGTCCCCGGACGCGGGGACATCCGGGCCGAACGCACCGTCGCCGCGGCCGTCATGCTCCCCGCGGCCGGCCGGCTCCACCTCCGCCCGGGCGACCCCGCACGCTCCCGCACCCGCGTCTTCGGCCTGTAGGCGCAGGCCGTACGACCGGGGCCGGGGAGGGCCGTGCCAGAGAAAGGAGCACCATGGACGCATGGCTGGTCGACCTCGACCAGGTCGCCCCCCAGGACATCAGCGCGCACTACCCCGAGGGCCTGACCGAGGAGGAGCTGCGGCGCGGCGCCGAGTTCGTCCACGCCCGCGCGGCCCACCGCTTCTTCCGGGCCCGCCTCACCGTCCGCCGGCTGCTCGCCGAGCGGCTCGGGATCGCCGCGCACGACCTGCGCATCCACTACGACCCGGCCGGCAAGCCCTACCTGCCCGACCGGCCCGGCACGCACGTCAGCTGGTCCCGCTCCGACGGGCTGCTGCTGCTCGGCGCCACCGAGACCGGGCCCATCGGGGTGGACGTGGAGCTGGTCCGGCCGGCCGGCAGCAGCCTCGACGTGCTCGCCTTCGTCTACCCGGGGGTCCCGGACGGGGTCGGCGCCGACACCTTCTTCCACGCCTGGACCCTGCTGGAGGCCGCCGTCAAGGCCACCGGGCGCGGGCTGACCGACGGCGCCCGGGAGGTGGACCTGGCCTTCGGGCCGGACGGCTCCGTCACCCTGCGCGGGATCAGCGGGCACGGCGCCCTGCCCTGGCACGGGCACACCGCGCTCCAGCCCACCCGGCAGGACTGCCCCTGGGCGATGACCGCGTTCGTCTCCCGGGAGCTGCCCCCGGTGACCGTCCTGACCTGGCCGGACCGCGCCGACGACCCCGTGGGGTCACCGGCGCGGGCCCCGGCCGGGGGGATCAGCCGGCGCTGACCACCGGCGAGCCGTCCGGGGCGATCGCCGAGAAGCCGGCGTACGGGACCAGCGCGGGCGGCACGGCCACCGAGCCGTCCGCGCGCTGGTACTGCTCCAGGACCGCCACCAGCGTGCGGCCCACCGGCAGCGCCGAACCGTTCAGGGTGGCCGCGAAGACCTTGCGGCCGTCCCGGCCGCGCACCCGGATGCCGGCCCGGCGGCCCTGGAAGTCACCGCAGTCCGAGCAGGAGGAGATCTCCCGGTAGGTCCCCTGGCCCGGCAGCCACACCTCGATGTCGTAGGTGCGCCGGGCCGCGAACCCGAGGTCCCCGGCGCGCAGTTCCACCACCCGGTGCGCCAGCCCCAGCCGCCGCAGCGCCGTCTCGGCGTGCCCGGTCAGCAGCTCCAGCTCCTCCGCGGACCGGTCGGGGTGGCAGATCCGCACCAGCTCCACCTTCTCGAACTGGTGCAGCCGCACCAGCCCCCGGGTGTCGCGCCCGTACGAGCCCGCCTCCGCCCGGTAGCAGGGCGTGAACGCGGTCAGGGCGAGGGGGAGTTCACCCTCCTGGAGGGTCTCGCCCCGGTGGAGGTTGACCAGCGGGACCTCCGCCGTCGGGATCAGCAGCAGGTCGCGGTCGGCGGCGTTCGTCAGGAACAGGTCGTCCTCGAACTTCGGCAGCTGCCCGGTCCCCGTCATCGTCTCCCGGCTGACCAGGTGGGGCACCCCGTGCTCGGTGTACCCGTGCTCGGTGGTGTGCAGGTCCAGCAGGAACGCGGCCAGCGCCCGCTCCAGCCGGGCCCCCGCGCCCCGGGTCACCGCGAAGCGCGAACCCGACAGCTTGGCGGCGCGCACCGGGTCCAGGATCCCCAGCCGGGTCCCGACGTCCACGTGGTCGCGCGGCTCGAACCCGAAGCCGGGCACCTCACCCCAGACCCGCCGCACCACCGGCGGGTCCTGCTCGGTCCCATCCGGCACGTCGGCGTACGGGCGGTTGGGGACGGCCGCCAGCAGCGCCGCGAGCCCGTCCTCCACCTCCTTGAGCTCCTCCGACAGCGAGCGCAGCCGCTCCCGGGCCTCCTGGAGCCGGGCCCGGGCGGCCGCGTCCGGCGGGCCGCCGGCCTTCGCCGAGCGGTTCTGCTCGGCCCGCAGCTTGTCCCGCTCGGCGATCAGCCGGACGCGCCGTTCGGTCAGGGTGCGCAGGGCGTCCCGGTCCAGGACGTGGCCGCGGCGGGCCAGATCGGCCTCCGCCTCCTCCTGGAGCAGGCTGTGCGGGTCGTGCATGACGGCTCCTCGGTCTCGTTACGGGATGTCCTGCGCAAGCGCAGCGTCCGGGGCGGCGCTCGCGATGGCCCGGTACCGCTCGGGCGCGCGGGCCCGCAGCCACCAGCCGTAGCCGAGCCCGCCGAGCGCGGCGGCGGCCATCAGCCAGGGGATCCGGTCGACCCACACCGAGTCGGTGCCGGTGACCAGCGCGAAATTGTCCAGCAGCAGCCACAGCGCGCCCCCCAGCCCGGCCAGCGCCAGCACCGGCGCCAGCCGGGTCCGCCACCAGTGGGCCTCGGGACGCCGGCGGAAGAACACCAGCACCGCCACCGCCACCGCCGCCTGGAGGGCGACGATCCCGACGGTGCCCAGGGCCAGCATGGTCGTCGCGAGCGTGGTGTACGGGTGCGCGCCCGCCAGCGCGAACAGCCCGCAGACGACGGCGGTCGCCACCGACAGCACCACGCTCGCCCGGTACGGGGAGGCGTGCCGCGGGTGCACCCGGGCCAGCGAGGACGGCAGCACCCGCTCGCGGCCCAGGACGAACAGGTACCGGTCGGCCGCGGTGTGCAGCCCGAGCAGCGCACCGAACAGGCTGGTGCAGAGCAGGACCTGCATCACCCCGGTCGCGAAGCCGCCCAGGTAGTCGTCGGACAGCCGGAAGAACAGGTCCCCGAGCTGCTTCCCGGCCGTGCCGGCCACCCGGTCCGCGCCGATCGCCCCGACGGCCGCCCAGCTGACCAGCGCGAAGAACACGGTGATCAGCACGACGGACGCGTACGTGGCCACCGGCACGCTCCGCCTCGGGTTCCGGCTCTCCTCGCCGTAGAGCGCGGCCGCCTCGAAGCCCACGTACGAGATCAGGGCGAACATCAGCGCCACCCCGAGCCCCGGCGTGAACACCGTGTGCGGGGCGAACGCGGTGGCGGGCAGGGCACCGGCCCCGTGCCGGACGCCGATGGCCAGCGCCAGCAGCCCCAGCACCGCCACCTCGGTGACCATGAGCACCGCCAGCAGGCGGGCGCTGAGGTCGATCCGCCGGTAGCCCATCACGGCCGTCAGGGCCAGCGCCGCGCCCGTCCACACCTGCCACGGCACCGGCAGGCCGTGGGCGGTGGCCACGAGTTCGGCGAAGTAGCCGAAGGCCCCGGCCACCCCGGCGACCGCCGCCGTGTAGGCGACGACCGCCGTCAGCCCGCCCGCCACGGCCAGGGGCCGGCCCAGCCCCTGGCCGATGTACGTGTAGAAGCCGCCCGCGCCCACCACGTGCCGGCTCATCGCCGCGTACCCGACGGAGAAGCAGAGCAGTATCAGCCCGGCGAGCGCGAAGGTGGCGGGCACCCCCGCCCCGTTGCCGATGGCGTAGGCGAGCGGCACCGAGCCCACCACCCCGGACATGGGGGCCGCCGCGGCGACCACGAGGAAGACGATCCGGGGGGTGGTCAGGGTCCGCCGCAGCCCGGGCGCGGCGGCCGGGGCCCGCTGCTCCGTCCTCGCGGGAATCGTGGAGGTCACCGGGGCTACCTCGGGTGGGTGCGGATCAGGTCGACGGCCTCCGGGACGCCCATGTACGGCAGCCGGACCTCCGCCATGTCGTCCGTCCACCGCTCGGCGAGGTCGTAGCGCTCCTTCGGCGTGGTCTCCAGCAGCTTGCGGCCCGGGAACACCTCGTAGTCCGCGAGCAGTCCGGCATGGGCGAACATGCCCTGCTGGAACAGCTCCTCGCGCTCCAGCACGAACTCCTCCGAGGGCAGCTCGTCCCACATCTGCCGGCCGCGCCGGATCAGCTCGATCAGCCGGGGCCGGTACGAGGGGTTGCGCGCGAGGTGCTCGCGGACGATGGAGCTGCCGACCGTCAGGTGGCGGATCTCGTCGATGGACGCCCCGCGGGCGATCTCGGCGGCCGCCGGGTCCAGCAGCGTCCACTTGCGCTCGCTGAGCTCGGCCGCCGGCGCCAGCACGCCCTCGATGACGATGGTGAACACCGCGACCGCGCCGATGAAGTCGCCCTCGTCGCGCACCACGGTGGTGGCGAACTCCGCGATCGGGTTCAGGACGCGGCGGGTGTAGTCGGTGCCCTGCTCCCGGATGAACTCCAGCAGCCCCGCCTCCGGCACCCCGAGGTCCACCAGGTGCTTGCGGAAGATCATCGCGTGCCGGGCCTCGTCGACCACCTGGGTGGTGAAGAACTCCTGCTCGACCACACCGGGCGCGCCGATGACGTAGTGGGACAGCACGTCCACCGCCCGGGACTCGGCCAGCGACCGGTTGCCCAGCTCCAGCACGAGCGCCTCGCGCAGCGGCCCTTCCTCGCGCATGTGCGCCGGGGTGACCGCGTCGTGCCCGGCCTCGGCCCGCCCGCGCAGGGTCCCCTGCGCGACGGCCGACAGCCAGTACCCCAGGTCGCACTGCTCGGCGGTCAGGGTCATCTCCTGGGCGCCGTCCAGCAGGTTGGGCGCGCGGTCCCAGTCGGCCTCGACGGGAATCTGCGGAAGGGTGGTCATCACACGACCTCACGGGGGGAAGCGGGCACGGATACGGGGACGGGTGCGGAAGCCGCCGGGGTGACGCAGGCGCTGTGCATGCGCCCGGCGAAGCTGAGCATCGGGGAGTCGACGGAGTGGGAGCCGCCCGTGACCTCGGCGAGGAGCATGTCGTGGTCGCCGACCTGGTGCCAGCCCAGCACCCGGCAGGCCATGTGGGCCAGGCTCCCGCCGATCAGCGGGGCACCGGTGAGCGGGTCCGTGGACCAGTCGAACCCCTCGAACTGGGCGTCGCCGAGCGGGCGCTGCGGATTGGCGAAGCGCCGGGCCACGTCCTGCTGGGCCGAGCCGAGCACGTTCACCGAGAAGCGGCCGGCCCTGCGGACCATCGCCGCGAACGTCGAGGTGGGCCGCAGGCAGGCCCCCAGCACCAGGGGGTCGCGGGAGAGGGTGACCACGGCGCTGGCGGTGGTGCCGTGCCGGACCCCGTCCCGGCTGACGGTCAGCACCGTCACGCTCGACGCCAGCCGGCGCAGGGCGAGGCGGGCCGCGTCGGGGTCCTCGTACCCCCCGGCGGACGCCGAGGGCGAACGGTCCGTCAGCCAGCCGGGATAGCGGCTCACCGGTTCACCCCGACGGCCGGGGCGGCGGCGGTCGCGGCAACGGTGGCCGGGTGCTCGTCGTACGGCAGCGGGACCGGGCCGTCGGTGGCCGAGCGGCGCCTGAGCATGGCCGTCACCTGGTGCACCAGCGGGGTGTCCTCCGGCTCGAAGGGAAGCCCGAACGGCTTGAGGAAGTTGCCGAAGACCCCGCGGTCGCCGAACACGTGGAACGGCAGGGCCAGCAGCGCCCACTCGGGCCCGATCAGCCACATCCACAGCAGACCGACCGCGGCCACGCTCAGCAGGCTGTGCATCGAGTTGTACAGCACGTAGAACGCCTTGTGGATCCGCCCGTCCGCGCTGCGCCGGTAGGCGATCGCGCCCGGGATGTAGCCGATCACGTCGATGTAGAGGAACAGGCCGATCGCGACGAACCAGTTGATGTCCAGGAAGTGCCACAGAACGAACCCGATCGTCACGGCGAACGCGACCAGGTACTCCAGGCGGTGCAGGTTGAAGGTGACCGGCGATTCCACCGGGTTCTTGATGTCCATGAGGGGTGTCCTTACTGCGGGCGGACGGTCGGGCGGGCCGCGCTACGGGAAGCTGCCGGCGGGTCAGGACAGGCGCAGCGGGCCGCCGGCGAAGTACTCGGCCAGCTCCGCGGCCACGCTCGCGCGCGACGGCGGGTGGAAGGCCAGGGCGCGCACCGCCGACGCCAGGTAGGCCACCTCACCCGAACGGATGTAGGCCATCCCGCCGAGCATCTCCACAGCCTGGTCGACGGTCTGCGCGAGCAGGTCCTGCGTGGCGTAGCGGGCGGTCAGCACCGCCGCGACCGCCTCGTCGCCGACGGTGCCGTCCTCCAGCGAGCGGGCCGCGCCCTCCACCAGGGAGACCGCCGCGTCCATCCGCACCGCCAGCTGCGCCCGCTCGGTGGCGCTGCCCCGCCCGCCCTCCAGCACCCGCGCCACCAGGGCGGACGCGGCGCCGACGTACGAGGAGGTGGCGAGGAGCTCGAACCAGGTGAACCCGGCGGTCTGGAGGTCGTCGAGCCGGTCCGCGTCCTCGGGGGTGCTGTGGATGACGAGGTCCTCCGGGACCTCCACGTCGGTCAGCCGCACCTCGTGGCTCTGCGCGGCGGCCAGCACCGGGGTGGCCCAGAACGGGCGGGTCGTGACCCCGGGGGAGAAGGCGGGGATCAGCATCAGCGCGAGCGCGGAGCGCCCGTCCTCCTCCGTCACCTGCACGCTGGCCGTGAGCACGTCCATCGAACCGGAGAGGCTGCACGGCTTCTTCGCCCCGTTCACCCGGTAGCCGCCCGGGGTGCGCTCGGCGACCACCGACGGCGCCAGGATGTTCTGGTCGGTGCGCCCCTCCGCCCAGCCGGACGCCAGCAGCAGCCCGTCCGGGGCCACCGCCGACATCAGCGCCAGCTGCGCCGGGGTCAGCCGGCCGGTGGCTTCCGCCAGCCGGAACAGCATCGCCACCGTGAAGTGGTGCATGGTCGTGGCCACGCCCAGCGACGGCGAGAGCGAGGCGATCGCCCGCTGCACCCGCACCGCCTCCAGCGGACCGGCCGCCGCACCGCCGTAGGCGGCCGGCACGAGCAGCCCGGGACCGCCGTGCTTGCGGTACAGCTCCAGCACCGGGCTGTCCGCGCCCTCCCGGGCGTCGAGCGGCAGTCCTTCGAGTGCGTCGAGAAGACCTGCGTGGAATTGCTCGCAGATCCCGCGCGCTGTCGTCAGGGAACGCATCGCCGTGTTCTCCTCGGGCTGTATCGGATTCGTTCGGCTCCTCGCATGCGAATGAGAGTCTTCCAGTCACCGTCTGACTGAGGCCTGACGCCCATCTGACCCGATTTTTTCGACTGACTCGGCCCTGACGGAGGGCTGACCTGCGGCGGGACCGGCCTTGTGGCCGTCCGGCACCCGTGCCATAAGTAGCGGTAGTGCCGCCGTGGCGCCGCCCCGAGAATGGATTTCACATGACCGGAACGATTCTGGAGACGGACGTCGCGCTCGACGCCATCCGGCAGTACGCGGACGCCGGAAATCCGAGCGCGTATTTCGCCTTCAGCGACGGGAACAGTTATTTCCGGCTCCCGGACGGGCCCGGGGTGATCGTCTACCGGCCCGTCGGCCGCTACCTCGTCCAGTTCGGCGGCCCCTTCGCCCCCTTCACCCCCGCCGGCCCGGACGGCCCCCGCGCCCGCCTCCTCGCCGCGTTCCGGGAGTTCGCCGCCGGACAGGGCCGCGAGATCGTCTCCGTACAGCTCCAGGGCGCGGACGCCGACGTCTACGTCGACCAGGGCTTCACCGTGAACCAGATGGGCGCCTCCTACGCCGTCGACCTGGAGACCTTCACCCTGGCCGGCACGAAGTTCATGCAGCTGCGCAACAAGATCTCCCGCGCCCTGCGCAGCGGCCTGGAGATCAAGGAGGTCGCCTACGAGGACCACGCGGCCGCCCTCGCGGAACTCGACACCGCCTGGCTCGCCACCAAGGGCGAAGGCGTCAAGCCCCTGGAGTTCCTCGTCGGCCAGACCGGCGGCCGCTACCAGCACCTGCGCCGCCTCTTCGCCGCCCTCCGCGACGGCGAGCTGATCGGCTACGTCTCCTACGCCCCGGTGTACGGGCCGCAGCCGGGCTGGATGCACGACCTCAGCCGCCGGCAGCCCGATGCCCCGCCGGGGGTGATGGAGGCCCTCAACAAGGCCGCCGTCGACGTCTTCACGGCCGAGGGCGTCCGCTGGCTGCACTTCGGCTTCACCCCCTTCACCTCCCTGACGGCCCCGCAGTTCCCGGGCCACAGCAGGGGCTTCCACTGGTTCATGGAGCACCTGTGGGAGCACGGCGCGCACATCTACCCGGCGCGCACGCAGCTGGAGTACAAGCAGAAGTGGGCGCCCTCCGCCGTCCTGCCGGAGTACATCGCCTTCCAGCACGGCGCGAGCCTGCCCGCGCTGGTCCACGTCTTCCGCGCCTGCAACGCGGTCTGAGAGGGAGACACCCGATGACCACGCCCGACATGACCGCGCCCGACATGACCGCGCCCGACGACATCCGGACCCAGGGCCTGCTGGTCGTGGACCGCTTCCAGGCCTGCGCGGCCGCGCCCGACGACCTGGAGGCCGCCCGCCGGTGCGACGAGGACCTGGCCCGCCTGGACGCGCTCCTGCGGGCCGCGGGGGAGTAGCACCCG
>NZ_JBHVUQ010000118.1:0-23685 GCF_042884105.1 Streptomyces sp. NPDC058157 | reverse complement strand
CGGACGGGCGATGCGCCCGCCGCACGCCCGGGATGGGGGCCCGCCCGGGCACGGCGGGGGCGGGCCCCCTTCCGCTGTCACCGCTCGCGCGGAGGCGTCAGTTGTGGCCGAAGCGCTTCGACTTGCTCTTGTGGGCCATGTCCAGCGGACTGGGCGACTGCGACGGGCGGTCGTCGGAGGTCTCCGTCGAGCCCTTCGGCATGTCCTGCCCGGAGCGCGGCTGCTGCTTCGCCGGCTGCTTCTGGTTCTTGTTCTTGGCCATGGGATGCCTCCGTGGGGGGTGTAGGGGCCAGGGCCGCCTTCACCCTCACACACCGCAACAAAGCGCGCATTTTGGATCATTGCCGTGCGTAGCGGGGCTCACCGCCGGGCCGCCCGCGAGATACGCCACGCCGGTGATCCAGTTCCGGCCGTCAACGCCCTTGCGGTCGGGCAGACTCGGGGAAAACCTGTCGAGGACCCCCACGGAAGAGGGTGGAACGCGTGGACCGCTGCGTCGTCCTGGTGGATGCCGGATACCTGCTGGGCGCGGCCGCGAGCCTCCTCGCCGGAGAACCCTCGCGCTCCCGCATCACCGTCGACCACTCCGCCCTCATCCAGGGCCTGCGCGAGCGCGCCGAGGCCGACACCCAGCAGCCCCTCCTACGGATCTACTGGTTCGACGGCGCCCCCGACCGGGTGCCCCAGCCCGAACACCGCCGGCTGCGCGTCATGCCCCGCGTCACCGTCCGCCTGGGCGCCCTGACCCGCAGCGACGGCCGCTGGGCCCAGAAGGGCGTCGACGCCGCCATGCACGCCGAACTCACCGAACTCGCCCGCAACCGGGCCTGCTCCGACGTGGTCCTCGTCACCGGCGACGGAGACCTGCTGCCGGGACTGATGTCCGCCAAGGAGCACGGGGTCGCCGTCCACCTCTGGGCCGTCCAGGCCGCCGACGGGGACTACAACCAGTCCGAGGACCTCGTCGCCGAGGCCGACGAGCGCCGCGTCCTCGACCGCGCCTGGATCACCCGCGCCGTCCGCGCCCGCGACCTCGCCGGCCTGTGCCCCCCGCCGCCCGCCCCGCGCCCCGAGATCGCCGCCATCCTCTCCGCCCCGCTGCCCGAGGCCGCGCTCGCCGAAGCCGCCCGCAACGGCGCCCCCGCCACCCCCGAAGCCCCCACCGGCGGAGCCGCCGTACCGGCCCCCGCCACCGAAGGGGCCAAGCCGTCGGTCCCCACCCCCAAGGACCTCGCCGCCCTGCGCGCCCCCGGCCAGGGCCACGCCGCCGCCCACCCCCACCCCACCCCCAGCCCGGCCGGCAGCGCCCTGCGCTGGTCCTCCGACAAGGGGTGGATCGACCGGCCCGGCCCGCTCGGCGAACCCGCCGAGACCGCCTCCCTGCCCACCCTCGCCCAGCTCACCAGCGCCGAACAGCGCTGGGCCGACCGGGAGGAGGACATCACCACCGTCGGCGGCGACCCCTTCGAGGTCGGCCAGGTCTTCGCCCGCCGCTGGATGGAACGCCTCCCCGAGACCGGCCACCTGCAGAGGCTCGCCACCATGTACCCGCGCGTCCCGCACCGCATCGACGGGGAGCTGCTGCGCTACGCCGCCCGCTTCGGGCTCCTCGCGCACAAGGACGACCAGATCGACGAGCACGACCGCTACGCCATCCGCGCCGGGTTCTGGAGGGAGATCGACGTGCGCGCCGCGGCCGAGCACCTGGGCGGAGCGACGGCCTCCGCATCCGCGGCGCCGATGACCCCGGCGGCCGAGTGAGAGCGGAAGCCGCGTAGGCTGCTCCCTCGTGAGTACGGGCACAGCGCAGGCAGGGCACACCACGGCAGAGGCCGCAGGGGCGGCTTCCGGGGTGGTCTGCGCGGTGCGGGACCTGGTCAAGACCTACCCCGCGGTGCGCGGCCGGCGCGGCGCGCCCGCGCTCCCCGAGACCCGTGCCACCGACGCGATCTCCCTGGAGGTCCGGCGCGGCGAGATCTTCGGACTGCTCGGCCCCAACGGCGCCGGCAAGTCCACCCTGGTCCGCCAGCTCACCGGCCTGCTGCGCCCCGACTCCGGCTCCGTCACCCTGCTCGGCCACGACCTCGTACGCCACCCCGAGCGGGCCTCGCGCCTGCTGGCCTACCTCGGCCAGGAGTCCACCGCCCTCGACGAACTCACCGTCGCCCTCGCCGCCGAGACCACCGGCCGGCTGCGCGGACTCGACGCCCGCGCGGCCCGGGCCGCCCGCGACGAGGTGCTGGAGGAGCTCGGGCTGACCCCGATCGCCGGACGCCCCCTGAAGAAGCTCTCCGGCGGCCAGCGGCGCCTCGCCTGCTTCGCGGCCGCACTGGTGGGGGAGCGGCCGGTCCTCGTCCTCGACGAACCCACCACCGGCATGGACCCCGTCGCCCGGCGCGCCGTCTGGTCGGCCGTGGACCGGCGCCGCGACCGGCACGGCGCCACGGTGCTGCTGGTCACCCACAACGTCATCGAGGCGGAGACCGTCCTCGACCGGGTCGCCGTCATCGACCAGGGCAGGGTCATCGCCTGCGACACCCCGGCCGGCCTCAAGGCCAGGGTCTCCGACGAGGTCCGCCTGGAACTGGTGTGGCGCACCGCCGCGCCGCTGGAGGTCCCCGAGGTCGCCGCGCTCGCGCCGCGGGCCGCCGAGTCGGGGCGCCGCTGGGTGCTGCGGCTGGGCCAGGACGAGGCCCGCGCCGCCGTCGCCGCCGTGACCGGCGGCCCGGCCTTCGCCGCCCTCGACGATTTCACGTTGGCCACGCCGAGCCTGGAGGACGTCTACCTCGCGCTGGGCGGCCGGATGAAGGGTCTGGTCAAGTCGTGACCACCGCTGTCGCCCCCGCCGCCGTCCTGGCCCCCCGGGCCCGGCTGCTGCCCGCCCTCGCGGCCGTCTACCGGGCCCAGCTGTCCCGGGCCCGGGTGGCCCGCATACCGCTGCTGTTCGTGGCCACCTTCCAGTCCGTCGGGATCATGGTCCTGATGCGGGGCGTGGTGGACGGCGGCTCCGAGGCGCGGGCGGTCGTCGCCGGCTCGTCGGTGCTGGTCGTCGCCTTCGTCGCGCTGAACCTCCTGGCCCAGTACTTCGGCCAGCTCCGGGCGAGCGGCGGGCTCGACCACTACGCCACCCTGCCGGTGCCGCCCGCCTCGGTGGTGCTGGGCGCGGCCGCCGCGTACGCCTCCTTCACCCTGCCGGGGACGCTGGTGACGGCCGTCTTCGGGTGCGTGCTGTTCGGGCTGCCGATGGGCGGGCTGTGGATCCTGGCCGCCGTGGTGCCGCTGGCCGGGGCCGCACTGGCCGGACTCGGCGCGGCGCTCGGCCTGCTGGCGCCCCGGCAGGAGCTGGCCACGCTGGCCGGGCAGCTGGGCATGTCGGCGGCACTGCTGCTGGGGGTGCTGCCGGCGGAGCGGATGCCGCAGGTCGTCGTGTGGGCCCGGGACCTGCTGCCCTCCACCTACGGGGTGGAGGCCTTCGCGCGGACCTTCGCCCCGCACCCGGACTGGGCGATGGTCGCCGCCGACCTCGGCGTGTGCGCGGCGGTCGGGGTCCTCTCCCTGGCCGTGGCCACCTGGGCGTACCGGCGGGCGGCGGTCCGCTGACGCGGGCGCCGGGGCCACCTGGCACGATGTGGGGGTGACCGAAGCCGTGACCCCGCCGCTGCCGCAGCCTCCGCCGTCCGACGGCCTTCCCGACCAGGAGCCCGCCGTCACCCCGGCGGACGTCCGCGACGGGGCCACCGTCGCCCTGGTGGTGGGCGTCTGCGGGGCGCTCCTCGGACTGCTGTGGGCCTGGCTCGCGCCGCGCGTCCAGTACGTGGCCCACGGACAGGCCGTCTTCCTGAAGAACACCGAGGGCGAGGGGCGGATCGGCGCCGACGGCACGTTCTTCCTGCTGTCGCTGGGGCTGGGCGTGCTGAGCGGGCTCGCCGTCTTCCTGTGGCGGCGGCGCGGGGGAGTCGCGCTGGTCGTCGGGCTCACGGTCGGGGCGTGCTTCGCCGCGCTGCTCGGGTGGCGGACGGGGCTGTGGCTGGGGCCCGGCACCGATGTCGCCGCCGCGGCGGCCAAGGCGGGGGAGGACGCGCCGTTCGACGCCCCGCTGCAGTTGCTGGCGTACGGGGTGCTGCTGGGGTGGCCGATCGCCGCCGCCGTGACCCACCTGGCCCTGACGGCCGCCTTCGGCCCCCGGGACCCGGACCCGACCCCCTGGACGGGGTCGTACCCCCCGCCCCACGTCCACGCGGACACGAACCCGCCCCAGGGCTGAGGCCGGCTCCGGGTGCCGCTGCGCGGTGCTGGTCCCCTACCCGCCCTTCCACCGTTCCCCGGGGCTCCGCCCCGGACCCCGTACGTGCGCTCCGCGCCCGTGCGCTCAAACGCCGCGCGGCTGGAATTGCCGCGCGGCGGAACGCTACGGGCGGGCGATCGGGGCCAGGACCGCGCCCGTCAACGTGGCCAGGGAGGCGGGGGCCAGTTCGACCTCCAGGCCGCGGCGGCCCGCCGAGACGCAGATGGTGGCGTGGGCCGACGCCGAGTCGTCCAGCACCGTCGGCAGGCGCTTGCGCTGGCCCAGCGGCGAGATGCCACCCCGCACGTACCCCGTGGTCCGCTCCGCCAGCGCCGGATCGGCCATCGCGGCCCGCTTGCCGCCCACCGCCGCGGCCAGGGCCTTCAGGTCCAGGGAGCCCGAGACCGGGACCACGGCCACCGTGAGCGCCCCGTCGACCTCCGCCACCAGGGTCTTGAACACCTGCTCCGGCGAGACGCCCAGCGCCTCGGCCGCCTCCTCGCCGTACGAGGGGTGCGCCGGGTCGTGCTCGTAGGCGTGCGTGGTGAACTCGACGCCGGACGCGGTCAGGGACGTGATCGCGGGAGTGCCCGCCGTCTGCTGCTTCTTCTTGGCCATGGCCTCAGTTCGGGCTCGTCGGGGCGCGGGTCAGTTCCACCGCCGGGAGGGACGGGAGGTGGCGGATCACCGCGGTCTCGGTGCGCAGCAGCTTCAGCTCCTCCGCCAGCCGCGTCGCGGTGTCCGGGGCCTGGAGCAGGCGCTGCTTCGACGGGATGTCCAGCACGGCCGCAGCCGCGACCAGGTACGACACCACCGACGGCTCGTCCGGCAGGTCCGGTGCCGACGCCAGGGACCGCTCCCGGGCCCCCGCCAGCCGCTTCTGGTAGCTGCGGAAGGCCCGCAGGACCCCCTCGGACAGGGCGCCCGCCCCGTCCCCGGAGTCCTCCGCGAGCTCCTCCAGCTCGGCGACGAGGAAGGGGCCCGAGGAGTCCACGGACAGCAGCCGCACCCGTGTCGTACCGGTGGCGAGGACCTCGAAGCTGCCGTCCTCCCGCTCCCGGATCGTGGCCGCGTCCGCGATGCAGCCGACCCGGTGGAACGCCTGGATCGGGTCCGCACCGAAGCCCGCCGCCGGGCCCTTCTCGGGCAGGGAGGTCGGGTCGGGCAGCCCGGGCGCGGTCGGCGCGACCTCCCGGCCGTCGCGGATCGCGACGACGGCGAACCGGCGCGGCTCGTCCTCACCGAGCTTCAGCAGCTCGCGCATCATGGCGCGATACCGCTCCTCGAAGACGTTCAGCGGCAGCACGAGGCCCGGGAACAGCACCGAGTTCAGTGGGAAGAGGGGCAGGCGAACGGTGGTCACGACCCAAAGGGTAGTGGCCGCGGCCGCCGGGCCGTCACCCCCGCCGCAGCAGCCGGGACGCGCCCGCGGCCACCGTCGTGGCCAGGATCCACCCCAGCAGGACCAGCGCCGCCGAAGCCCACTGCCAGACCCCCTGCGTCTTCCACTGCCCCTCCTGCCCGAGGTCGATCACCGGCAGCAGGAGGTCGAGGGCGTACAGCGCGGCGTTCCAGGCGGGGTGCTCGTCGGCCTTGAGGGGCTCCGGGCGGTGCCGCAGGAACAGCAGGGTGCCCGCCGCCCACAGCACCGCCATCCACAGCGCGGCCCGCCCCGGCCGGTACCCGTAGAGCACCGTCCAGTCCTGGAGGTACCCCCAGGCCCGCCCGGCCGGCGAGAGCGTGGCCCGCCGGCGCCGCTCCTTGGCCAGCAGCACCTCGCGGGCGTCGGAGTCCTCCCCGCGGGCCCGCAGCACGGCGGCGAGCCGCTCGTACGGCTCCGGCGAGTAGTCCGGGCCGGCCGCCCCGACCCACTCCAGCCGGCGCTCCAGCGGGAAGTGCCCCCTCGGCGCGAGGGTCTCGTAGGAGAAGCCCTCCATGGACAGCCGGCCCGGGCCGGGCCAGCTCGTGGAGCGGTCCACCAGCCGCACCACCTTCGCCCCGGACAGCACCACCCGGCCCTGCTCCGGCGCGTCCCCGACGAAACGCAGCTCGGGCGTCTGGATCCGGCGCAGCGACACCTCCTGCTCGGGCTGGAGCTCGAAGCGGGCCCCGTAGAAGTCGGCGGAGTCCCCGAAGCGGCCGTCGTCCAGCCGCAGCCCGCCCCGGCACTCGAACGGCCGCATCGGGACGCCCCGGGTCGGGGTCCGGCTCCAGTCGTAGGGGCGCGACGGGTCCCCGGTGGCCGGGCCCAGGGCGGCGGAGGTCAGGTAGAGGGTGCGCTCGACGGTGAGGGTGGGCGCGTTCAGGGCGCGCCGGCCGTAGGGGTTGCGCAGCCGGGCCCCGCGCAGGCTCATGGAGGCCCCGATCCGGGCCCCGCGCAGGCTGACCTCGCCGTTCGTCTCCAGCAGCTCGGCCTGGAAGTCCTGGGCGACCACCAGCCCGTCGGCGGCGATGGCCCGCCCCCGCCCGTCCCGCTGCACCACGGTGCTGCCGATCAGCAGGTCGGTGCCGATCTGCGCGTCGGTCAGCCGGATCCCGCGTGCCACCCGGCAGCGTGCCAGGTGCAGGTCGCCCTCGGTGTGCAGGCGGGCCCCGTCCAGCCGGGGGATCGCGCAGTCGTCGAGGCGCAGGGTGCCGAAGCGGGTCTCGGAGAGCTGGATCTCGCCGTCGAAGCGGCAGGAGCGGATCTCCACGTACGGGGCGACCACGCCGCCGGAGAGGTCCAGCCGGCCGGTGATCCGGGCGCCGCGCAGCTTCAGGCAGCCGACCCGGCCGGGCACGGGCGGGGGACCGGCGAGCAGCAGGTGGGCCACCACCTCCGCCCGGACCCGCCGCTCGGGCCCCCAGGGGCGGTCCCCGTGCGGATCGTCCCGTTCGGCCGAGTGCGCGCCCAGGTCGCACACGGTGCCCGCGCGGAAGGTCTCCCACATGAGCCGCTCGGGACCGGTGAGGTCGTCCGGACGCCCGTCCCCGGGCGCGTCCCCGTGCGCTTCCGCCATGGCAGCCCCCCGCCGTCGTCCACGTCTACGGGAACGCTAGTCGCAGCCTGTGACATCCGGGGCGTGTATCAGCCAGTGATACGGGCGGACGGCGGTGTGAGCCGGTCTGAGAGAATTGGCACGTGATCTCTCGTATCGACCTGCGCGGTGACGCCCTCCCCGAGGGTGGCGCCCTGCGCGATCTGCTGCCCCGTGCCGAGTTCGACGTGGAAGCCGCCCTGGAGAAGGTGCGGCCCATCTGCGAGGACGTCCATCATCGTGGCACGGCGGCGCTGATCGAGTACGCGCGGAAGTTCGACGGGGTCGAGCTCACGCAGGTCCGGGTACCCGCGCAGGCCCTCAAGGACGCCCTGGAGCGGCTGGATCCGGCCGTCCGCGCCGCCCTGGAGGAGTCGATCCGGCGCGCCCGGATCGTCCACCGCAACCAGCGCCGCGCCGAGCACACCACCCAGGTGGTCCCCGGCGGCACCGTGACCGAGAAGTGGGTTCCCGTCGAGCGCGTCGGCCTGTACGCGCCCGGCGGCCGCTCCGTGTACCCGTCGTCCGTCGTCATGAACGTCGTCCCGGCCCAGGAGGCCGGCGTCGAGTCCATCGCGCTCGCCTCCCCGCCGCAGAAGGAGTTCGACGGCCTGCCGCACCCGACCATCCTGGCCGCGTGCGCGCTGCTCGGCGTGGACGAGGTGTACGCCGCCGGCGGCGCCCAGGCCGTCGCGATGTTCGCGTACGGCACGGACGAGTGCGCCCCCGCGAACATGGTCACCGGCCCCGGCAACATCTGGGTCGCCGCCGCCAAGCGCTACTTCACCGGGAAGATCGGCATCGACACCGAGGCCGGCCCGACCGAGATCGCCGTCCTCGCCGACTCCACGGCCGACCCGGTGCACGTCGCCGCCGACCTGATCAGCCAGGCCGAGCACGACCCGCTGGCCGCCGCCGTCCTCGTCACGGACTCCGCCGAGCTCGCGGACGCCGTGGAGAAGGAGCTGGAGCCGCAGGTCGCCGCGACCAAGCACGTCGAGGACCGGATCAAGCCCGCCCTCGCCGGGAAGCAGTCCGCGATCGTCCTGGTCGACGACCTGGAGGCCGGCCTGAAGGTGGTCGACGCGTACGGCGCCGAGCACCTGGAGATCCAGACCGCCGACGCCGCGGCGTGGGCCGCCCGGGTCCGCAACGCCGGCGCGATCTTCGTCGGCCCCTGGGCGCCGGTCTCCCTCGGCGACTACTGCGCCGGGTCCAACCACGTCCTGCCCACCGGCGGCTGCGCCTGCCACTCCTCGGGCCTGTCCGTGCAGTCCTTCCTGCGCGGCATCCACATCGTCGACTACACCCGCGACGCCCTCGCCGAGGTCACCCACCACGTGGTCACCCTCGCCGAGGCCGAGGACCTGCCCGCGCACGGCGCCGCCCTCAAGGCCCGCTTCGGATGGAAGGTCCCCGGCCAGTGAGCACCACCATCGGGATCGACGACCTCCCCATCCGCGACGAGCTCCGCGGCAAGACCCCCTACGGCGCCCCCCAGCTGGACGTCCCCGTCCAGCTGAACACCAACGAGAACCCGTACGAGCTCCCCGAGCCCCTGGTCCGGCGCATCGCCGAGCGCGTCGCCGAGGCCGCCCGCACCCTCAACCGCTACCCCGACCGGGACGCGGTCGAGCTGCGCACCGAGCTCGCGAAGTACCTCACCCGCACCGGCAAGCACCCGGTCTCCCGGGAGAACGTCTGGGCCGCCAACGGCTCCAACGAGGTCCTCCAGCAGCTGCTGCAGACCTTCGGCGGCCCGGGGCGCACCGCGATCGGCTTCGAGCCCTCGTACTCGATGCACGCCCTCATCGCCCGCGGCACCGGCACCGGCTGGATCTCCGGCCCGCGCCGGGAGGACTTCACCATCGACGTGGAGGCCGCCGAGCGGGCCATCGCCGAGCACGCCCCGGACGTCGTCTTCATCACCTCGCCCAACAACCCCACGGGGACCGCGGTCGAGGCGGAGACGGTCCTGGCCCTCTACGAGGCCGCCCAGGCGGCCAAGCCCTCCCTGGTCGTCGTGGACGAGGCGTACGTGGAGTTCAGCCACCGCGACTCCCTCCTCCCGCTGATCGAGGGCCGCCCGAACCTGGTGGTCTCCCGGACCATGTCCAAGGCCTTCGGCGCGGCCGGCCTGCGCCTGGGCTACCTCGCCGCGCACCCCGCCGTGGTCGACGCCGTCCAGCTGGTGCGCCTGCCGTACCACCTGTCGGCCGTCACCCAGGCGACCGCGCTGGCCGCCCTGGAGCACACCGACACCCTGCTCGGCTACGTCGAGCAGCTCAAGGCCGAACGGGACCGCCTCGTCACCGAGCTGCGGGCCCTCGGCTTCGAGGTCACCGAGTCCGACGCGAACTTCATCCAGTTCGGGAAGTTCGAGGACTCCCACACCGCCTGGCAGAAGATCCTCGACCAGGGCGTCCTGGTCCGGGACAACGGCGTACCGGGCCGGCTGCGGGTCACCGCGGGCACCCCGGCCGAGAACGACGCGTTCCTGGAAGCGGTTCGCGCACTGAAGAAGGAGCAGCAGGCATGAGCCGCATCGGACGGGTCGAGCGCACCACGAAGGAGACCTCGGTCCTCGTCGAGATAGACCTCGACGGCACCGGCCGGGTCGACGTCTCGACGGGCGTGGGCTTCTACGACCACATGCTCGACCAGCTCGGCCGCCACGGCCTCTTCGACCTCACGGTCAAGACGGACGGCGACCTGCACATCGACAGCCACCACACCATCGAGGACACCGCGCTCGCACTGGGCGCCGCCTTCAAGCAGGCCCTCGGCGACAAGGTCGGCATCTACCGCTTCGGCAACTGCACCGTGCCGCTGGACGAGTCCCTCGCCCAGGTCACCGTCGACCTCTCCGGCCGCCCCTACCTCGTGCACACCGAGCCCGAGAACATGGCGCCGATGATCGGCGAGTACGACACGACGATGACCCGGCACATCCTGGAGTCCTTCGTCGCGCAGGCCCAGATCGCCCTGCACGTCCACGTCCCGTACGGCCGCAACGCCCACCACATCGTGGAGTGCCAGTTCAAGGCGCTGGCCCGCGCCCTGCGCTACGCGTCCGAGTTCGACCCGCGCGCGGCCGGCATCCTGCCCTCCACGAAGGGCGCCCTCTAGACGTGAACGGCCTCAACACCGTCCTGATCGTCCTCGGCCTGTTCCTGGCCGGGGGCGTCTACTCCTTCCAGAAGCAGAAGATGCCCAAGTCGGTCGTCATCCTGCTGGCCCTCGGCTCCGCCATGTGCCTGGCCGCGGGGATCCTGCGAATCCAGGGGATTTGGGAATGAGCGCAACGAAGAACGTCGTGGTCTTCGACTACGGCTTCGGCAACGTCCGCTCCGCCGAGCGCGCCCTCGCGCGCGTCGGCGCGGACGTCGAGATCACCCGCGACTACGACAAGGCCATGGACGCCGACGGCCTCCTCGTGCCCGGCGTGGGCGCCTACTCCGCCTGCATGCAGGGGCTCAAGGACGCCCGCGGCGACTGGATCATCGGGCGCCGGCTGTCCGGCGGCCGGCCCGTCATGGGCATCTGCGTCGGCATGCAGATCCTCTTCGAGCGCGGCATCGAGCACGGCGTCGAGACCGAGGGCCTGGACGAGTGGCCCGGCACGGTCGGCCCGCTGAAGGCCCCCGTCGTCCCCCACATGGGCTGGAACACCGTCGAGGCGCCCGCCGACAGTCAGGCCTTCGCCGGCCTGGACGCCGACGCCCGCTTCTACTTCGTCCACTCCTACGCGGCCCACGACTGGACCCTGGAGGTCACCAACCCCAGGATCAGGGGCCCCAAGGTCACCTGGGCCACGCACGGCGAGCGCTTCGTCGCGGCGGTGGAGAACGGGGCCCTGTGGGCCACCCAGTTCCACCCCGAGAAGTCCGGCGACGCCGGCGCCCAGCTCCTCACCAACTGGATCGAGACCCTGTGATGACCGCACCCACGCTCGAACTCCTCCCCGCGGTCGACGTCCGCGACGGCCAGGCCGTACGCCTCGTGCACGGCGTCTCCGGCAGCGAGACCTCCTACGGCTCCCCGCTGGAGGCGGCCCTCGCCTGGCAGGCCTCCGGCGCCGAGTGGCTGCACCTGGTCGACCTGGACGCCGCCTTCGGCACCGGCGACAACCGCGCCCTGGTCGCCGAGATCACCCGCGCCATGGACATCAAGGTCGAGCTGTCCGGCGGCATCCGCGACGACGCCACGCTGGCCGCGGCCCTCGCCACCGGCTGCACCCGCGTCAACCTCGGCACCGCCGCCCTGGAGACCCCCGAGTGGGCCGCCAAGGCCATCGCCGAGCACGGCGACCGGATCGCCATCGGCCTGGACGTGCGCGGCACCACCCTCAAGGGCCGCGGCTGGACCAGCGAGGGCGGCGACCTCTACGAGACCCTCGCCCGCCTGGACTCCGAGGGCTGCGCCCGCTACGTGGTCACCGACATCGGCAAGGACGGCACCCTCACCGGCCCCAACCTGGAGCTGCTGAGGAACGTCTGCGCCGCCACCGACCGGCCCGTCGTCGCCTCCGGCGGCGTCTCCTCCCTGGACGACCTGCGGGCCCTGTCCGCGCTCGTCCCGGCGGGCGTCGAGGGCGCCATCGTCGGCAAGGCCCTGTACGCCAAGGCCTTCACCCTGGAAGAGGCCCTGGAGGCGGTCCGCGCATGAGCTCCCCCGACTCCGGCGTCCGCCGGATCTCCTCCGGCGGCCCCTACGAGGACGTGATCGGCTACTCCCGCGCCGTCGCGCTGCCCAACGGCCTGGTCCTCGTCTCCGGCTGCACGGCGGTCGACGCGGGCGGCCCGTACGACCAGACGGTCAAGGCCTTCGAGGTCGCCTTCAAGGCGCTGGCCGAGGCCGGGATGGGTCCCGAGCACGTGGTCCGCACCCGGATGTACCTCACCCACGCCCGGGACGTCGACGAGGTGGGCCGCGCCCACAAGACCCTCTTCGACACCGTCCGCCCCGCCGCCTCCATGATCATCGTCAATGGCTTCGTCGACCCGGGCATGGTCGTCGAGGTGGAGGTCGAGGCCTTCAAGGAGGTCGTGCGATGAGCCTCTCCGTACGGGTGATCCCCTGCCTGGACGTGGACAACGGCCGCGTCGTCAAGGGCGTCAACTTCCAGAACCTGCGCGACGCCGGCGATCCGGTGGAGATGGCCAAGCTCTACGACGCCGAGGGCGCCGACGAGCTGACCTTCCTCGACATCACCGCCTCCTCCGGCAACCGCGAGACCACCTACGACGTGGTCCGGCGCACCGCCGAGCAGGTCTTCATCCCGCTCACGGTCGGCGGCGGCGTGCGCACCGCCGAGGACGTGGACAAGCTGCTGCGGGCCGGCGCGGACAAGGTGGGCGTCAACACGGCCGCCATCGCCCGCCCCGAGCTGATCCAGGAGATCGCCGAGCGCTTCGGCCGCCAGGTCCTCGTCCTGTCGGTCGACGCCCGCCGCACCGAGTCCGGCTCCTTCGAGGTCACCACCCACGGCGGCCGCCGGGGCACCGGCATCGACGCCGTCGAGTGGGCGCACCGCGCGGCCGAGCTGGGCGCGGGGGAGATCCTGCTGAACTCGATGGACGCCGACGGCACCAAGGACGGCTACGACACCGAGATGATCGCCGCCGTCCGCAAGCACGTCACCGTCCCGGTGATCGCCTCCGGCGGCGCCGGGAAGCTGGAGCACTTCCCGCCCGCCATCGCGGCGGGCGCCGACGCGGTGCTCGCGGCGTCGGTGTTCCACTTCGGCGACCTGCGGATCTCCGAGGTCAAGGCGACCCTGCGCGAGGCGGGCCACCCGGTCCGCTGACCGCGGCCGCGCACGTGCCGGCGGGGGTACCCGGGGACCGCCCCGGGTACCCCCGCCGGGGTTTTCCTAGCGGAAGTCGTCGAACGAGTCGGACCCGTCCTGGTGCTCGTTCTGCATCTCCTGGCGGCCCGGCTGCTCCTGCTGGTCCGCCTGCTGCT
The DNA here is from genome assembly GCF_042884105.1 of Streptomyces sp. NPDC058157. NCBI lineage: Bacteria > Bacillati > Actinomycetota > Actinomycetes > Kitasatosporales > Streptomycetaceae > Streptomyces > Streptomyces sp. NPDC058157. The sequence goes on along the minus strand of NZ_JBHVUQ010000118.1, from coordinate 10,416 downwards.
GCTCCTGCTTGCGGGCCTGCTGGAAGACGACCGAGGCGGCGTGGAAGTCGCCGGCCTTCTCGCCCGGCTGGAGGGTGGCGACGGGCTCGCCGCCGCAGTCCGCCTCCGCGAAGATCAGGGCCACCGAGTCGGTCTCGTTCACCGCTTCGACGACCTCCGAGGCGGCGGAGGGCAGGGCATGGCATTTGTCCGCGCCCATGTCCTTGAGCTGGCCGTTCTTCTCCTGGTTGCTCTGGTCCACGTACACGTAGTTCAGGGCCTTGCCGTCGTCGGCGAACGCCTGGGCTCCGGCGGGGAGGACCAGCGCGAGGGCTCCGGCGAGGGCGGCGGCGGTGGTGCGAAGACGCATGGGGGGTTCCGTTCCTTCCACGGTGACGACACCGAACCGGTCGGCATCCGTGACGGAGCGTAGGGACGGGGCGGTGTGCTGAAACCTTTTCCCCGGCCCCGCCATGCCCGATTTCACCGCCCCGGCGGTACCGGGCTCCCGCCGGGGCCGAGACGCGCGAGCGGCGCGTTCGAGGATCAGATGCCCAGCTGGGCCACCGTCAGGCGGGAGACCGCCTCCTTCTCGCCCTCCAGGTCCACCGAGGCGGCGGCCTGGCGGCCGAAGCAGAACAGGGTCAGCTCACCCGGCTCGCCCGTCACCGTCACCACCGGCACCCCCTTGTGCGCCACCGCCGTACGCCCGTCCGGGCGCCGCAGCACCAGTCCCACCGGCGAGCGCCGCCCCGTCAGCCGGGCCAGCTTCTCCAGCCGGGACCACAGCGCGTCCGAGAACACCGGGTCCAGCGTCCGCGGCGACCAGTCCGGCTGGGCCCGCCGCACGTCCTCCGCGTGCACGAAGAACTCCACCGCGTTCGCCGCCTCGTCGATCTGCTTCAGCGCGTACGGCGACAGCCGCGGCGGGCCGGTGCGGATCAGCTGGACGAGCTCCTCGTACGGCTTCGCCGCGTACTCGGCCATCGCCCGGTCGAGCCGCTCCTTGAGGACCTTCAGCAGCAGGCCCCCCGCCGCGTCCGGCCGCCGCTCGCGGACCACCACGTGCGCGGCCAGGTCCCGGCAGGTCCAGCCTTCGCACAGCGTCGGGGCCTGCGGCCCGGCCGCTTCCAACAGGTCGGCCAGCAGCAGGCGTTCGCGCTTCGCATGGGTAGACATACCGGCCAGCCTACGGCCGGAGGCCGCTCCGCGGCTGCCCATCAGGCGGACGGAGATCAATGACCGCCACCGCGGCGCGGCACAATGGCCCCATGAGTACGTCCCCCCTCGACCCCGCCGTCGCCGCCCGCCTCAAGCGCTCCGCCGACGGCCTGGTCCCGGCCATCGCCCAGCAGTACGACACCGGAGAGGTGCTCATGCTCGGCTGGATGGACGACGAGGCCCTGCACCGCACGCTCACCACCGGCCGCTGCACCTACTGGTCCCGCAGCCGCCAGGAGTACTGGGTCAAGGGCGACACCTCCGGCCACTACCAGCACGTGAAGTCCGTCGCCCTCGACTGCGACGCCGACACCGTGCTCGTCAAGGTCGACCAGGTGGGGGCCGCCTGCCACACCGGCGCGCGCACCTGCTTCGACGCCGATGTCCTCCTCGGCGACGCCGACTAGCCAGTTAGGGTCCCACCCCATGGATCTCGAGACCTTCCGCAAGCTCGCGGCCGACCGCCGTGTCATCCCCGTCAGCCGTCGGCTGCTCGCCGACGGGGACACCCCGGTCGGGCTCTACCGCAAGCTGGCCGCCGAACGGCCCGGCACCTTCCTGCTGGAGTCCGCGGAGAACGGCCGCTCCTGGTCCCGCTACTCCTTCGTCGGCGTGCGCAGCGACTCCACCCTCACCGTCAAGGACGGCGAGGCCCACTGGATCGGCACCCCGCCCGTCGGCGTCCCCACGTCCGGCGACCCCCTGGAGGCCCTGCGCGCCACCGTCCAGGCCCTGCACACTCCCCGCGACCTCGCGGGCGGCATGCCCCCGTTCACCGGCGGCATGGTCGGCTACCTGGGCTACGACGTCGTCCGCCGCCTGGAGCGCATCGGCGAGCACACCGAGGACGACCTGAAGCTCCCCGAGCTCACCATGCTGCTCACCTCCGACCTGGCGGTCCTCGACCACTGGGACGGCACCGTCCAGCTGATCGCCAACGCCATCAACCACAACGACCTCGACACCGGCGTGGACGAGGCGTACGCGGACGCCGTGGCCCGGCTCGACGCCATGGAGGCCGACCTCGCCCGGCCCGCCCCCTACGCGCCCGCCGCGCTGCCCGAGTCCGAGCTGCCGCCGTTCGAGGCCCTGTGGGGCGGCGAGAAGTACCAGGACGCCGTCGAGGACGTCAAGGAGCGCATCCGGGCCGGAGAGGCCTTCCAGGTCGTGCCCTCGCAGCGGTTCGAGACCCCCTGCCAGGCCTCCGCGCTGGACGTCTACCGGGTGCTGCGCGCCACCAACCCGTCCCCGTACATGTACCTCTTCCGCTTCGAGAACGGCTTCGACGTGGTCGGCTCCAGCCCCGAGGCGCTGGTGAAGGTCGAGGACGGGCGGGCCATGGTCCACCCCATCGCCGGCACCCGCCACCGGGGCGCCACCCCGCAGGAGGACAACGACCTCGCCGACGAGCTGCTGGCCGACCCCAAGGAGCGCGCCGAGCACCTGATGCTCGTCGACCTCGGCCGCAACGACCTCGGCCGGGTCTGCGAGCCCGGCTCGGTGGAGGTCGTCGACTTCATGTCGATCGAGCGGTACTCGCACGTCATGCACATCGTCTCCACCGTCACCGGGCGGGTCGCCGAGGGCAAGACCGCCTTCGACGTGCTCACCGCCTGCTTCCCCGCCGGCACCCTCTCCGGCGCGCCCAAGCCGCGCGCCATGCAGATCATCGAGGAGCTGGAGCCCACCCGCCGCGGGCTCTACGGCGGCTGCGTGGGCTACCTCGACTTCGCCGGGGACTCCGACACGGCCATCGCCATCCGCACGGCGCTGCTGCGCGACGGGACGGCGTACGTCCAGGCCGGGGCCGGCGTGGTGGCCGACTCGGTGCCCGAGCTGGAGGACCGCGAGTGCCGCAACAAGGCCGCCGCGGTGCTCCGCGCGGTGGGAGCGGCGAACCGCCTCCACCGCGACTGAGGGCGTAGGGGATAGTGGGGTACGTGAGTGCCGTACCCCTGTCCCCGAACGCCGACGCCCCCGAGAGCGGCGCGGGCCGCCGCACGGTGGCCGTCGCCCTGCTGCTCGGCGCGCTCGGCGCCACCGTCGTCCTGCTCGCCTCCGGCCGCGTCTGGGCCCGGGGCAGCGCCGCCGTCGGGGGCGGTTCGCTCCCGCTGACCGCCGACGGGCGGGCCGTCACCGGCCTCCCCGCGGCCCTGGCCATCGTCGGCCTCGCCGCCCTGGTCGCGGTGTTCGCCGTACGCGGCCGGGGCCGGCTGCTGGTCTCCGCGCTGCTCGCGCTGAGCGGCCTGGGCGCCGCCCTGTCGGCCGTGGCCGCCGCCGACGACCGCCGGGCCCTGGACGAGCGGGCCGCCGTGGCGACCGCCGACACCGCCGCACGGGTGGTGGAGCTCAGCCACACGGCCTGGCCCTACATCACGGCCGCGGGCGCGGCCCTGATCCTGCTCGCCGGGCTGCTGGCGCTGCGCTTCGGCCGGAGCTGGCCCGCGATGGGGGGCCGCTACGAACGCGACGGCAGCCCCCGGCGGCGTACGCCCGTCGCGGTGGACCCGGACCGGCCCGAGGACCTGTGGAAGGCCCTGGACCGCGGCGAGGACCCCACCGGCTGAACACCCGGCCGATCCCGGCGCGCACCACCCACCGGAACGGGCCACCCGCCGGTGAATCCGCACGCCACGTGCGGGACAATGACATCGAGCGTGCGAGACGTCACGCCCGACAGATCTACGAGGAGCAACTCATGGCGGGCACGAGCCACGGACACACCCCGGCCGCCTGGACCGGTGTCGTCATTTCCTTCATCGGTTTCTGCGTCTCCGGCGCCTTCATGGTGCTGGCGAACCCGGTCGGGTTCTGGGCGGGTCTGGTCGTCGTCGCGCTCGGCGGTGTCGTCGGCCTCGCGATGAAGGCCGCGGGCATGGGCATGCCGAAGCCGGCCCACGCCGACCTCGCCGAGGTCATCGCCGCCAAGCAGCTCGCCGCGAAGGCCTGAGCCGAGCCCCTGGCGTACGGAAGGCGTGGCCCGGCCGGGCTGCGCCTTCCGTCATGAGCGGAGAGAATCAGCGGGTGGACGCCTCCTGCACTCCCCCCGGCCCGACCCGGCAGGGCCCACCGGCCGCGGCCGCCGCCGAGGGCCCCGTACGGGCCTCCCGGGCGCGCCGCCTGGCCGCTCCGGCGCTCACCCTGGCCGGGGCCGTGGCCGCCTTCGCGTACGTGGGCGCCGTGGACCCCAACCAGCCCGGCCACTACCCGGTCTGCCCGCTGTTCCGGCTGACCGGCGTCCTGTGCCCCGGCTGCGGCGGGCTGCGCAGTGCGCACGCCTTCGCCCGGGGGGACCTGGTCACGGCCCTCGGGGACAACGCCCTGGCCGTCGCCGGGTACCTCGTGTTCGCGGGTTTCGTCGGGCTGTGGCTGGTGCGGGCCCTCCGCGGCGGTCCGGTGCCCCGGATCGTCCTGCGGCCCGCCTGGTGGTGGGGGATCGGCGCGCTGGCGCTGGTCTTCACGGTTGTCCGGAACCTACCGATCGGATCCGCTTTGGCTCCCTGAGCCCTTGCGGGGCCTGTCGGGGGACTGGAGGAACCCCATATTCCGAGTGTCCAGACCCTGGGACGCGGCGAACTCCGTGCGGAGGCCGTGGCGACCTGCGGATACCATTTGATTGCTGACCTTGCAGTGGTACGTGTCCGCAAGGCGGCCGAACGTCATCGACCCGGAAGGGGGCCGCTCGCGTGAGTGTGCTCGACGAGATCATCGAAGGGGTCCGCGAAGACCTTGCCGAACGGCAGGCCCGCGTGAGCCTCGACGAGCTCAAGGAGCGTGCCGCCAAGGCGCCCCAGGCCAAGGACGGCGTCGCGGCCCTGCGCGGCGACGGCGTCAAGGTGATCTGCGAGGTCAAGCGCTCCAGCCCCTCCAAGGGCGCGCTGGCCGCGATCGCCGACCCGGCCGGGCTCGCCGCCGACTACGAGGCGGGCGGTGCGGCGGTCATCTCCGTCCTCACCGAGCAGCGCCGTTTCGGCGGCTCGCTGGCCGACCTGGAGGCCGTCCGCGCCCGCGTCGACATCCCGATCCTGCGCAAGGACTTCATCGTCACGGCGTACCAGCTGTGGGAGGCCCGCGCCTACGGCGCCGACCTCGTGCTGCTGATCGTGGCGGCGCTGGACCAGGAGGCCCTCGTCTCCCTCATCGAGCGGGCCGAGTCCATCGGCCTCACCCCGCTCGTGGAGGTCCACGACGAGGAGGAGATCGAACGGGCCGTCGCCGCCGGCGCCAAGATCATCGGCGTCAACGCGCGCAACCTCAAGGACCTCAAGGTCGACCGCTCCACCTTCGAGCGCGTCGTCGGCGAGATCCCGCCCCACATCGTGAAGGTCGCCGAGTCCGGGGTCCGCGGACCCCACGACCTGATCGCCTACGCCAACGAGGGCGCCGACGCCGTCCTCGTCGGCGAGTCCCTGGTCACCGGCCGCGACCCGAAGGCGGCCGTGGCCGACCTCGTCGCCGCCGGCGCCCACCCCGCCCTGCGGCACGGGCGGAGCTGACCCCTCCATGGCCCCCTCCCGCCCCTCCGTCCGCACCCGCCCGGGCCACGGCCCGGCCGGCGTGCCGACGGCGCACGCGCCCCTGGCGCGCGGCTGCCGCCCCCGCGGCTGCCGCGCCCCGGCCCGGCGCGTCCACGGGCGGCGGGTGCGCTACGTGATCGGGTCCGAGCCCGGTCAGGTCAACGGCATGCGATGGCGCGGCGGAGCCGCGTCGTAACGACGGTCCCGCCCGCCCGGCAGCCCCATGGGCACCGGGCCCGGCCGGCCGCGTACGGCCCCGCGCCCCGAGCCGCCCGACGGCTCCCGGCGAGGGCCGCTCCGTCCGTACCCCCACCCCCTCCAGCGGGGTGCGCGGGCGACGGACCGACGGCGCAATACGGTGCATCCCAGCCACCCGTCGGCATCGCATACCGCACCACGTAGGAGTAGTGGCATGTCCACCAGCTCGTTCTTCATCCCGGACCCGGAAGGCTCCGTCCCCAACGCCGAGGGCTACTTCGGCGACTTCGGCGGCAAGTTCATCCCGGAGGCCCTCGTCGCCGCCGTGGACGAGGTCGCCGTCGAGTACGAGAAGGCCAAGGGCGACCCCGCCTTCGCCGCCGAGCTCAACGACCTCATGGTCAACTACACGGGCCGCCCCAGCGCCCTGACCGAGGTCCCCCGCTTCGCCGAGCACGCCGGCGGCGCCCGGATCTTCCTCAAGCGCGAGGACCTCAACCACACCGGCTCGCACAAGATCAACAACGTGCTGGGCCAGGCGCTGCTCACCAAGCGCATGGGCAAGACCCGCGTCATCGCCGAGACCGGCGCAGGCCAGCACGGCGTCGCCACCGCCACCGCCTGCGCCCTCTTCGGCCTCGACTGCACCATCTACATGGGCGAGATCGACACCCAGCGCCAGGCCCTCAACGTGGCCCGCATGCGGATGCTCGGCGCCGAGGTCATCGCCGTGAAGTCCGGCTCCCGGACCCTCAAGGACGCCATCAACGAGGCCTTCCGCGACTGGGTCGCCAACGTGGACCGCACCCACTACCTCTTCGGCACCGTCGCGGGCCCGCACCCCTTCCCCGCCATGGTCCGCGACTTCCACCGGGTCATCGGCGTCGAGGCCCGCCGCCAGATCCTGGAGCGCGCCGGACGCCTCCCCGACGCCGTCGCGGCCTGCGTCGGCGGCGGCTCCAACGCCATCGGCCTCTTCCACGCCTTCATCCCCGACGCGGACGTCCGCCTGGTCGGCTTCGAGCCCGCCGGGCACGGCGTGGAGACCGGCGAGCACGCGGCCACCCTGACCGCGGGCGAGCCCGGCATCCTGCACGGCTCCCGCTCCTACGTCCTCCAGGACGAGGAGGGCCAGATCACCGAGCCCTACTCCATCTCCGCGGGCCTGGACTACCCGGGCATCGGCCCCGAGCACTCCTACCTCAAGGACAGCGGCCGCGGCGAGTACCGCGCCGTCACCGACGACGCCGCCATGCAGGCCCTGCGCCTGCTGTCGCGCACCGAGGGCATCATCCCGGCCATCGAGTCGGCCCACGCCCTCGCGGGCGCCCTCGACCTGGGCAAGGAGCTGGGCAAGGACGGCCTGCTGGTCGTCAACCTGTCCGGCCGCGGCGACAAGGACATGGACACGGCGGCCCGCTACTTCGGGCTGTACGACGGCACGGAGCCCGAGGGGGAGAACAAGTGAGCACCGCCGGAAACCTGCAGCTGCTGAGCGACACCCTCGCCAAGGCGAAGTCCGAGGACCGCGCCGCCCTCGTCGCCTACCTCCCGGCCGGGTTCCCCACCGTGGACGGCGGCATCGAGGCCGTCAAGGCCGTCATCGCCGGCGGCGCCGACGTCGTCGAGATCGGCCTGCCGCACAGCGACCCGGTCCTCGACGGCGCCGTCATCCAGACCGCCGACGACATCGCCCTGCGCGGCGGCGTCAAGATCGCCGACGTGATGCGCACCGTGCGCGAGGCCTACGAGGCCACCGGCGTCCCGATCCTGGTCATGACGTACTGGAACCCCATCGACCGCTACGGCGTCGAGCGGTTCACCGCCGAGCTGGCCGCCGCCGGCGGCGCGGGCTGCATCCTGCCCGACCTGCCGGTCCAGGAGTCCGCGCTGTGGCGCGAGCACGCGGCCGAGCACGGTCTGGCGACCGTCTTCGTCGTGGCCCCCAGCAGCAAGGACGAGCGCCTGGCCACCATCACCGCGGCCGGTTCCGGTTTCGTCTACGCCGCCTCCCTCATGGGCGTCACCGGCACCCGCGAGTCGGTCGGCCACGAGGCCCAGGAGCTGGTGCGCCGCACCCGCGCCACCACCGACCTGCCGGTCTGCGTGGGCCTGGGCGTCTCCAACGCAGTCCAGGCCAAGGAGGTCGCGGGCTTCGCCGACGGTGTGATCGTCGGCTCGGCCTTCGTGAAGCTGCTGCTGGACGCCCCGGACCTGCCCGCGGGCCTGGAAGCCGTGCGGGCGCTGGCGGGCGACCTCGCGGAAGGCGTACGCAGGTCCTGACGCGCGGCGGGCCCTTACGGGGGTTCTGTAGCCCGATCGGGTGGAATCGGGAGCAGGGAGGCACGCGAGTGCCTCCCTGCTTCGTTTGGCGGAACGTGAGCGAGAAGAACGACGGTGCGAACCGCGATGTGACGAAACGATCGGCCCGGGAGCGACTCCAGGCGGAGCGCGAGCAGCAGAAGAAGAAGGACAAGCGCAGGCGCGCCCTCGTGGTCGGCGGGGCGGTGGTCGGCGTCCTCGGCCTGGCCGCCGTCGTCGGCGTGATCGCGGCCAACACCGGCAAGGGCGACAAGACCGCCAAGGGCCCCGTCGCGGCCCCCTCCGGCGCCACCGGCAAGGACGCCCTCGCCATCCAGACCGGCAAGGACGGCGCGAAGTCCACCCTCACGGTCTGGGAGGACTTCCGCTGCCCCGCCTGCAAGGCCTTCGAGGACAACTACCGGGACACCCTCCGCGACCTGGAGAACAGGGGGCTGCTCAAGATCGAGTACCACCTGGTCACCCTCATCGACGGCAACATGCGCGGCACCGGCTCGCTGAACGCGGCGAACGCGGCGGCCTGCGCACAGGACGCCGGGAAGTTCGGCGCGTACCACGACCTCCTCTTCGTGAACCAGCCGCAGGAGACGGACGACGCCTACGCCAAGAACGCGAAGCTGCTGGAGCTGTCGAAGAAGGTCGACGGACTCGACACCCCGGCCTTCCGCTCCTGCGTCGAGGGCGGCACCCACAACAGCTGGGTCGCCACGTCGCACGAGGCCTTCCGGGCCGGAAAGTTCAAGGGGACCCCGACCGTCCTGCTCGACGGGAAGGACATCTTCGGGGACCAGGCCAACCCGCTGACCCCGCAGAAGCTGAAGGAGAAGGTCGAGGCCAATGCCGGGCTGACCCCGAAGCCGTCGGCCTCCGCTTCCGCTTCCGCTTCCGTTTCCCCGTCGGCCTCGGCCTCGGGGAAGCCCGGCTCGAAGACGGTGTTTAAGGGGACTACGGAGGACTGAGTCGCGGCGACCGCCGTGTGTGGTTTTGGTTTCAGCTTGCCGGGCGGGTTGCGGTGGCCACCGCCCGGCAAGGTAGCGTCAGCCTTGCCATGACCCTTGCTTACATCCCCAGTCCGTCGACCGGCGTGCTCCATCTCGGGCCGATCCCGCTCCGCGGCTACGCGTTCTGCATCATCATCGGCGTCTTCGTCGCCGTCTGGCTCGGCAACAAGCGGTGGATCGCGCGCGGCGGAAAGCCGGGCACGGTCGCGGACATCGCGGTGTGGGCGGTGCCCTTCGGCCTGGTCGGCGGTCGCCTCTACCACGTGATCACCGACTACCAGCTCTACTTCGGCGAAGGCCGGGACTGGGTCGACGCCTTCAAGATCTGGGAGGGCGGCCTCGGCATCTGGGGCGCGATCGCGCTCGGCGCGGTGGGAGCCTGGATCGGCTGCCGGCTGCGCGGCATCCCGCTGCCCGCCTGGGCCGACGCCCTCGCCCCCGGCATCGCCGTCGCCCAGGCCTTCGGCCGCTGGGGCAACTGGTTCAACCAGGAGCTCTACGGCCGCCCCACCGACCTGCCGTGGGCGCTGAAGATCAGCGAGGGCCCGAACCGGGAGGCCGGCCTCTACCACCCGACCTTCCTGTACGAGTCGCTGTGGTGCCTGGGCGTCGCCGCCCTGGTCATCTGGGCGGACCGCCGCTTCAAGCTCGGGCACGGGCGGGCCTTCGCGCTGTACGTGGCCGCGTACTGCTCCGGGCGGGTCTGGATCGAGTACATGCGGGTCGACGAGGCGCACCACATCCTGGGCCTCCGCCTGAACGTGTGGACGGCCATCGTGGTCTTCGTCCTCGCGGTCGTCTACTTCGTCCTCTCGGCGAAGCTGCGGCCGGGGCGCGAGGAGGTCGTCGAACCGGAGCCCTCCGGGGGTGCCAAGCCGGAGGACGCCGCCGGGGTCGGGGGCGCCGCCGGGGCCGATGCTGCGAAGCCGGAGGCTGACGCGCAGGCCGGGGCCGGGGCGGCGGAAGCCGAGCCGGATGCCGACAAGGCCGGGGCGAAGCCGGTCGGGCTGACCAAGGGGCCCGAGGCCGACAAGAGCTGAACCCGCACCCGAAGGGGCGCCGCGCACAGGGCGGCGCCCCTTCGGCGTGCGGTGGCCGCTGCGCGGGGCGGTGTCCCCTACCCGCCCTTCGCCCGTTCCCGGGGGGGGGCCCCCCGGGCCCCCCAACCGGCGCGGCGC
>NZ_JBHVUQ010000117.1:0-23945 GCF_042884105.1 Streptomyces sp. NPDC058157 | reverse complement strand
GGCAGGGGCGGAGCCCGTGGGAACGGTAGAAGGGCGGGCCCGGGCCGGTGTGGGGGGTGGCGCGGGCCCGGGAGGGGGTGCGGGGTTACGGGGCCGGGGTGTCGGCTGTGGCGGCCAGTTCGGCCGTGATGTCCGCCGGGCGGCGCCAGCCGCGTTCGCCTCGGGCCAGGAGCCAGGCCGTGGCCTCCTGCGGGGGCATGGCGGCCGCGACGAGCCAGCCCTGGACCGCGTCACAGCCCAGGTCCCGCAGCCGCTCCCAGGTCTCGTCGTCCTCCACGCCCTCGGCGACGACCAGCAGGCCCAGGGAGTGGGCCAGGTCGACCGTGCAGCGGACGATCTCCGCGTCCTGGGCGTCGACCGCGAGGCGGGCCACGAACGAGCGGTCGATCTTGAGCTCGCTGACGGGGAGGCGGCGCAGGTGGACCAGGGAGGAGTAGCCCGTGCCGAAGTCGTCCAGGGACATCTTCACGCCGTGGCCCGTGAGGCCCGCCATGGTGTCCGCCGCGCGCTGCGGGTCCTCCAGGAGGACGTGTTCCGTTATCTCCAGCTGCAGCCCGCTCGCGGGGACGCCGTGGCGGGCCAGGCGGGCGGCCACCGCGCCCGCGAAGCCGGGGGTGTGGACGTCGCGCGGGGAGACGTTGACCGCGACGGGGACCTTGAGCCCCTGGGCGCGCCAGCGGGCGACCTGGGCCAGGGCGGTCTCCAGGACGTACTCGGTGAGGTGCGGCATCAGGCCGGAGGTCTCGGCGATGGCGATGAACTCGTCGGGAGGGACCCGGCCGCGTTCCGGGTGGACCCAGCGGACGAGGGCCTCCAGGCCGGCCACCTGGCCGTCGAAGCGCACCTTGGGCTGGTAGTGGAGTTCCACCTCGCCCGCGTCCAGGGCGCGGCGCAGGTCGCCCAGGAGGCCGAGGCGGTCGGGCGTGTTGCTGTCGCGCTTGGACTCGTAGACCTCGACTCCCGTGCGGTCCCGCTTGGCCTGGTACATGGCCACGTCCGCCCGGCGCAGCAGGCCCTCCGCGTCCAGGGCGTGGTCGGGGAAGACGGCGAGGCCGGCGCTGGCCTCCAGGACGAGGGTGAGGCCGTCCAGGTCCAGCGGGGAGCTGAGCTCGGCGACCAGGTGGCGGGCGACGCGCTGGGCGCTGGTGGTGGAGTCGGTGGTGGGGAGGAGGACGGCGAACTCGTCTCCGCCGAGGCGCGCCGCCTCCGCCTCCTCCGGGAGGGCCTGCCGCAGGCGGGCGGCGATCTGGAGGAGGAGCCGGTCGCCCGCGAGGTGGCCGAGGGTGTCGTTGACCGCGCGGAAGCGGTCCAGGTCGATCAGCACAAGAGCTGACCGGGTGCCCAAACGTTCAGCCTCGTCCAGCGCGGACCAGGTCCGCTCCAGCAGCCACTGCCGGTTCGGCAGCCCGGTCAGCGGGTCGCGCAGCTGTTCCTCGGCGCGTGCCCGGGCGATCCACAGGGTGGAGTCGAGGGCGATGAGCGGTACGGCGAACAGCGGCAGCAGCACCGGCTGGGTGCTGGCGACCACGCAGATCAGCGGGGCGATGCCGAGCAGGGCGGCCGCCACCAGGGCCTGGCGCAGCAGGGCGGTGCGGGCCACGGTGGGCAGTCCGCCGCCGGGCGGGGTGAGGGCGAACCACAGCAGGGCCCGGGTGACGAGGAGGTAGGCGACGGCGACCAGGCCCACCTCGGGCGCGGCGGCCAGGTCCCAGGTGGTGGGCAGCCACGGCGTCTCCACGCTGGGCGCGTCCCCGAAGGCGGCCAGGACGAGGGCGCCCGCGCCGATGCCGAGGATGTCGACGGAGCCGTGCAGCAGCCCTTGCCGCCAGCGGTGCCGGCGGGCGGCCCCGACGAGGGAGACCACCGCGAGCGAGACCAGTCCGGCGGGGACCCAGCCGTAGAGGATGAGCACGCCGAGGGTGAGGGCGGCGCCCGACCCCGTGCCGCCCCACCAGCGGTCCCGGCCGAGGGCGACGAGGTGGCCGACGATGATGCCGGTGAGCAGGGCCAGCGCCCAGCCGACCGGGCCGCCCGGGAACAGCGCCTGACGGGCGGTCAGCGCGGCGGCGACCCCGCCCGCGAGCACCACGGCGGCGAGGCCCACGACGACGGCGGGCAGCACGGTGCGCCGCTGCTGTCCCGCTCCGGTGTCCAGAGGACGGGTCTGTGGCGTCCTGGCACCCAGGACACCGAGCCGGCCCGCCCGCAAGGACGGGGGTTCCCCGCCGAATTCAGGTGACGGGTCGGCGCTTTCGGTGGGTTTCATGCCCGTCCCTCTCACAGCCGGCGATGCCGATGTCGCGCGATGGCCCCGATGTCATGCCATCACGGCTGGAAGGCACCTCAGGCAGCCGTGCACGACAGGCGCACCCCACAACAGTAGGACGGGAGAGGCTCCCAGGGGCAGCAGTCGGCGGTGGTTGCCCGAATGCGACCCAGCCATCCTCATCAGTACGGTATCCGCCGAACGGGTGAGTTTGGACCAGGACCCCCCCGTCACCCCTCCGATGATCCGACAGCTCACCGGCCCCCGACCAGCCGCGTACCGGCCGTTTGCCACCGGGCGCCGCGCCCGGCGTGCGCCCGCCCGTACGGCCGCACGCCGCGCATCCGTTCGCGGTATCTACTCCCCTTCGGCCGCGCCGTCCAGGGGCAGCGCCGCCTCGCGGGCCGCGTCGGGCCCCTGTTCGAGCAGGACGGCGAACCCGGCGTCGTCGAGGACGGACAGCTTCAGCTGGACGGCCTTGTCGTACTTGGAACCGGGGTTGTCGCCGACCACGACGAAGGAGGTCTTCTTCGACACCGAGCCGGTCACCTTGGCGCCCCGGCTCTGCAGGGCCTCCTTGGCTCCGTCACGGGTGTGGCTCTGGAGGGTGCCCGTGACGACGACGGTCAGGCCCTCCAGCGGGCGCGGTCCCTCCTCCTCGCCGGAACCTTCCTCCTCCATCCGCACGCCGGCCGCACGCCACTTGCGGAGGATCTCCTGGTGCCAGTCGACGGCGAACCATTCCTTGAGGGAGGCGGCGATGATCGCGCCGACGCCCTCGGTCGCCGTCAGCTCCTCCTCGGTGGCCTGTTCGATGCGGTCGATCGACCGGAACTCGCGGGCCAGGGCCTCCGCGGCGACCGGGCCCACGTGCCGGATGGAGAGGCCGTTGATGATCCGGGCCAGGGGGCGCTGCTTGGCGGCGGCGATGTTCTCCAGCATGGCCAGGGCGTTCTTCTTCGGCTCGCCCTTCTGGTTGGCGAAGACCGTGACGATCTTCTCCTCGCCCGTCTTCGGGTCCCGCTTGGGCAGACCGCTGTCGGGGTCCCGGACGTACGCCTTGATGGGGAGGATGTCCTCGATGGTGAGGTCGAAGAGGTCGCCCTCGTCCAGCAGGGGCGGCTGCGCCGGCTCCAGGGGGCCGGTGAGGGCGGCGGCGGCGACGATGCCGAAGTTCTCGATGTCCAGGCTCTGCCGGCCGGCGAGGTAGTAGATCCGCTCGCGCAACTGGGCGGGGCAGGTCTGCCCGTTGGGGCAGCGGACGTCGATGTCGCCCTCCTTCATGGGGCGCAGGGCCGTCCCGCACTCGGGGCACTCCGCCGGCATCACGAACTCCCGCTCACTGCCGTCGCGCAGGTCCACCACCGGGCCCAGGATCTCCGGGATGACGTCGCCCGCCTTGCGCAGCACGACGGTGTCCCCGATGAGGACGCCCTTGGCCTTGACGACCTCCTGGTTGTGCAGGGTCGCGAACTCCACCTCCGAGCCCGCCACCGTCACCGGCTCCACCTGCGCGTACGGGGTGACGCGCCCGGTGCGGCCGACGCCGACCTTGATGTCGATCAGCTTGGTGTTGACCTCTTCGGGGGCGTACTTCCAGGCGATCGCCCAGCGCGGGGCGCGGGCGGTGGAGCCGAGCCGGCCCTGGAGGGCGATCTCGTCGAGCTTGACGACGACCCCGTCGATCTCGTGCTCCACGGAGTGGCGGTTCTCGCCGAAGCGGGTGATGAACGCGCGCACCTCCTCCAGGGTGGACACCACCGCGTTGTGCCGCGCGGTGGGCAGGCCCCATTCGCGCAGCAGCTCGTACGCCTGCGACTGCCGCTCGATGTCGAAGCCCTCGCGGGCGCCGATGCCGTGCACCACCATGTGGAGCGGGCGGGTCGCGGTGACCTTGGGGTCCTTCTGGCGCAGCGAGCCGGCCGCGGCGTTGCGCGGGTTGGCGAAGGGCTTGCCCTCGGCCTCCACCAGGCGGGCGTTGAGCTCCTCGAACTTCTCCATCGGGAAGTACACCTCGCCGCGGATCTCGACGAGGGCCGGGATCCGGTCCCCCTTGAGGCGGTCCGGGATCTCGGCGATGGTGCGGACGTTGGGCGTGATGTCCTCGCCCGTGCGGCCGTCGCCGCGGGTGGCGGCGCGGGTCAGGCGGCCGTTCTCGTACGTGAGGTTGACGGCGAGGCCGTCCACCTTGAGCTCGCACAGGTAGTGGTAGTCCGGGGTGTTCACGTCCCGGGCGACCCGCTCGGCCCAGGCGGCGAGCTCCTCGTCGTCGAAGGCGTTGTCGAGGGAGAGCATCCGCTCGCGGTGCTCGACGGAGGCGAAGTCCGTCTCGTACGCCCCGGCCACCTTCTGGGTGGGCGAGTCGGGGGTGCGCAGCTCCGGGTACTGCTCCTCCAGGGCCTCCAGCGAGCGCAGCAGCTGGTCGAACTCGGCGTCGCTGACGACCGGCTGGTCGTTCACGTAGTACCGGAAGCGGTGCTCCTCGACCTGCTCGGCGAGCAGCTGGTGCTGCTCGCGCGCCGCCGTCGGTACTGCCGTGTCCTGCTGTTCGGCTGCCATTGCCGTGTCCTCCCGTGGCCCGTCCTCGACCGTCACTCAGGGTTGTCGGCGAGGGACCTCGCCGCCCTGACGCAATGGGCCTGCACCGCGCGGGCGTAGGCGGGCGAGGCGCCCGCCAGACCGCACGACGGGGTGACCACGACGGACTCGGCCAGAGTCCCCGGGGCCAGCCCCAGCCTGCGCCAAAGCTTCCTGACACCCATGACGCTACCGCCCGGGTCCGACAACGGGCCGTCGGTGCCCGGCACCACTCCGGCGAAGAGTTTCATGCCGCCTTCGACGGCTTCGCCGATGGCGTCGTCCTCGCGCTCGGTGAGCAGGGAGAAATCGAACGAGACGGCCGCCGCGCCGGCCCGGCGCAGCAGGGCGAAGGGCACGTCGGGGGCGCAGGAGTGGACGACGACCTCCCCGTCGTGGACGGAGAAGAGGTCGCGCAGGGCGCTCTCGACGACCTGCCGGTCGACGGCCCGGTAGGTGCGGTAGCCGCTGGCGGAGCGCACCCGGCCGCTCAGGACGGCGGTGAGCGAGGGCTCGTCGTACTGGAGCACGATCTCGGCGCCCGGGACGCGCTTCTTGACGTCGGCGAGGTGGCCGCGCAGGCCTTCGGCGAGGGAGGCGGCCAGGTCGCGGCAGGCTCCGGCGTCCTGGAGGACGGCCTCGCCGCCGTGCAGTTCGAGGGCGGCGGCCAGCGTCCAGGGCCCGACGGCCTGGACCTTCAGCCTGCCGGTGTGGCCCTGGGTGAACTCCTCCAGCGCGTCGAGGTCCTCACCGAGCCAGGAGCGGGCCCGGCGGGTGTCGCGGCCGGGGCGGTCGCTGATCCGCCAGCCGCTGGGCTCGACGTGGGCGTAGAGGTCGACGAGCAGCCCGAGGGAGCGGCCGATCATGTCGGCGCCGGGTCCGCGGGCGGGGAGCTCGGGCAGGTACGGGAAGTCCTCGAAGGAGCCCGTCGCGGTCTTGGCGGCCTCGCGGGCGTCGCCGCCCGGCAGGGATCCGACGCCGGTGGCGCCCGCGGTCATCGGCCGGGCCTCACGCTCAGGTCGTTGACCTCGGCGTCGCGCGGCAGGTCGACGGCCATGACGATGGTGGTGGCCACGGACTCGGGGTCGATCCAGGCGGCCGGGTCGTACTCCTTGCCCTCCTGCGAGTGGACCTTGGCCTGCATGGGGCTGGCGGTGCGGCCGGGGTAGACGGAGGTGACGCGGATGCCGTTGGCCTTCTCCTCCCCGCGCAGGGAGTCGGCGAGGGCCTTGAGGCCGTGCTTGGAGGCGGCGTAGGCGCTCCACTCGGCGTGGGCGGTGAGGCCGGCACCGGAGTTGACGAAGACGACGGTCGCCTTGGAGGCCCGCAGGGTGGGCAGCAGGAGGCGGGTGACCTCGGCGGGGGCGATGAGGTTGACGTTGAGCTGCTGGTGCCAGGTCTTGGGGCGCAGCTCGCCGACGGGGCCGAGGTCGACGATCCCGGCGATGTGCAGGAGGGAGTCGATCCGCTCGGGCATCGGCTGCTTGGAGAACGCCCACGACAGCCGGTCGGGGTCCGCGAGGTCGCCGACGAGGGTCCCCGCGCCGGGGTAGCGCTCGACGAGCTGCCGGGCGCGGGCGGCGTCGCGGGCGAGCAGGACGAGGTCGTCGCCGCGGGCGTGGAGGCGGGCGGCGACGGCGGCGCCGATGCCGGAGCCGGCGCCGGTGATCAGGTGAGTAGGCATACGGCCATGCTCGCACCCCGGGCCCGCCGTCGGCCCCGCCACCCGGGGCCCGTCGGCGCGGGGGGCGTCAGAGCCCGGCGGACTCGCGGATGGCCGCGGCCGTCTTCGTGGCGTCGTAGCCGGCCGGGACGCCCTCGACGAGGAGGATGTCGCCGGGGATGTGGCGGGTGCGCAGCGGGAGGATCTCCTGGTAGGCGGGGGACGCGTACCAGGCGCGGGCGCGCTCGATGTCCGGGAAGGCGATGATCACGAGGTCGCCGGGGAAGGACCCCTCCAGGACCTCGACCGGGTTGCCGTGGACGAGGAAGCGGCCCTCGAAGGGGTCCATCGTGGCCTGGATCGTCTCGATGTAGCGGAGGATCTCCTCGTTCATCGTCTCGGGACGTATGTGGCCGATGGCGTAAGCGGTCATGTCTGGCTCCCGATTCCCTTGTCAGGACGGCTTGTCGATCTCATCCTGGCAGGGCGCGGGGGGCCGGTCGATTACCTCCGGGGTCATGTGTCACATGGGCTGGTGGGCCTCGGCGGCCGCGGGCCGGAAGGTGCGGCGGTAGGCGATCGGGGAGACGCCGAGGGACGCGCGCATGTGCTGGCGCAGGGAGTTGGCGGTGCCGAAGCCCGCGCGGTGGGCGACCAGGTCGACGGGCAGGTCGCTGGACTCCAGCAGGTCGCGGGCGACTTCGAGCCGCTGGGCGGTGAGCCACTGCACCGGGGTCATGCCGACCTCGTCGCGGAAGCGGCGGGTGAAGGTGCGCAGGCTCATCCGGGCGTGGGCGGCGAGCTCGGCGAGGCTGACCGGTTCGGCGAGGCGTTCCAGGGCCCAGGCGCGGGTGGCGGTGGTGCTGGCGACCGTGGGTTCGGGGACGGGGCGGTCGATGTACTGGGCCTGCCCGCCGTCGCGCCAGGGCGGTACGACGCAGACGCGGGCGGCCCGGTTGGTGACGGCGGCGCCGTGGTCGCGGCGGATCAGGTGCAGGCACAGGTCGACGCCGGCGGACACCCCGGCCGAGGTCAGCACGTCCCCGTCGTCGACGAAGAGCACGTCCTCGTCGACGCGGACGCTCGGGTAGGCGCGGCGGAACTCCCGGGCCAGGTTCCAGTGGGTGGTGGCGGGCCGGCCGTCGAGGAGTCCGGCGGCGGCGAGCACGTAGGAGCCGGTGCAGATGGACACCAGGCGGGTGCCGGGGCGGATCCCCGCGATGGCCGCGGCGACGGCGGGCGGCAGCGGCCCGCCGAGGCCCAGCTCGGGCATGGCGTGGGTGGGAGGGACGATCACGGTGTCGGCGGCGGCGAGCGCTTCGGGTCCGGCGGCGGGCTGGAGGGTGAAGCCGGAGTCACTGGGCACGGGGAGCCCGTCGGCGGTGCAGACCACGACCTCGTAGAGGGCCGCGCCGTCGTCGTCCACGGCGCTGCCGAAGACCCGGGAGGGGATGCCCAGCTCGAACGGGGGGAAGCCCGGCAGGGCCAGTACCGCGACCAGGTGCCTGCCGTCGGCGCCGCTCCCGGTGCGGGTCGCTTCCTTCGTGCCGTCCGGTGTCTCGCTCATGGCCAGATCCTGTCACATAGTGGCCAAACGGCCAACACCAAGAAGGTGCGCGGTGCCCCAGTCTGAGACACGTCGCCGGGAAACGGCCCGGTATCAGACGGAAACGAACGGAATGAGGCAGACGGACATGCGCGCGATCGTCGTGAACGAGTGGGGCGGCCCGGAGAACCTGGTCGAGCGGGAGATCGACCGGCCCGAGCCCGGCCTGGGCGAGGTCCTCGTCCGGGTCCACGCGGCCGGCGTGAACCCGGTCGACTGGAAGACCCGGGCCAGCGGCGCCCTGATCACCTGGGGCGAGACCCCGATCGTCGGCTGGGACGTGTCCGGCACCGTCGAGGCGGTCGGCCCGGGCGTCACCCTCTTCGCCCCCGGCGACGAGGTGTACGGGATGCCGCACTTCCCGCGCCAGGCGGGCGGCTACGCCGAGTACGCGGTCGCCCCGGCCCGGCAGCTGGCGGCGAAGCCCGCCTCGCTGAGCCACGTCGAGGCCGCGGCCCTGCCGCTGGCCGCGCTCACCGCCTGGCAGGCGCTGGTGGACACCGCGGACGTGCGCCCCGGAGAGCGGGTCCTGGTGCACGCGGCGGCCGGCGGGGTCGGACACCTGGCGGTACAGATCGCCAAGGCGCGCGGGGCGTACGTGATCGGCACGGCCAGCGCGGGCAAGCACGAGCTGCTGCGTTCGCTGGGCGCGGACGAGGTCGTGGACTACCGCGCGGTGGCCTTCGAGGAGGTCGTCTCGGACGTCGACGTGGTCCTGGACGGCCTCGGCGGCGAGGTCGCCGAGCGCTCCCTCTCGGTGCTGCGCGAGGGCGGCCGGCTGGTCACCCTGCCCGGCCCGGACGACGTCCCGGCCGACACGCGCGGCTTCCGCGCGCAGTGGGTGCTGGTCGAGCCCGACCGGCTCGGGCTGCGCGAGATCGCCGCATTGGCGGACGACGGCGTGCTGAAGCCGCTGGTGGAGACGGTGCTGCCGCTGGAGCAGGCCGCGAAGGCGCACGAGCTCGGCGAGCGGGGCCGGACCACCGGCAAGATCGTCCTGACGGTGGTCTGAGCCGGCGCCTCAGGCGGAGGCGGAGGCGGTGGCGGAGGCGGCCCGGGTGGTCGTGGCGATGGTGGCGGAGCCGACCACGCGGGTGCCGTCGTAGAGCACGATCGCCTGGCCGGGGGCCACGCCGCGGACCGGCTCGGTGAAGCGGACGCGCAGCTCGCCGTCCACGACCTCGGCGAAGACCTCCGTCTCGCCGCCGTGGGCGCGCAGCTGGGCGGTGTAGGTGCCCGCGGCGGCCTCGGTGGCGCCGCACCAGCGGGGGCGGATCGCGGTGAGGGCGGTGACGTCGAGGGCCTCGACGGGGCCGACGGTGACGGTGTTGTTCACCGGCGAGATGTCGAGGACGTAGCGGGGCTTGCCGTCGGGGGCGGGGTGGCCGATGCGCAGGCCCTTGCGCTGGCCGATGGTGAAGCCGTACGCCCCGTCGTGGGTGCCGACCTTCTCGCCGGTCGCCCCGTCGACGATGTCGCCCTCGGCCTTGCCCAGGCGCTTGGCGAGGAAGCCCTGGGTGTCGCCGTCGGCGATGAAGCAGATGTCGTGGCTGTCGGGCTTCTTCGCCACGGCCAGGCCCCGGCGCTCGGCCTCGGCGCGGATCTCGTCCTTGGTGGTGACGGTGTCGCCGAGCGGGAAGAGGGCGTGGGCCAGCTGCTTCTCGTCGAGGACACCGAGGACGTAGGACTGGTCCTTGGCGATGTCGGAGGCACGGTGCATCTCGCGCGTGCCGTCCTCCTTCTCCACGATGGTCGCGTAGTGGCCCGTGCACACGGCGTCGAAGCCGAGGGCGAGGGCCTTGTCGAGGAGCGCCGCGAACTTGATCTTCTCGTTGCAGCGCAGGCAGGGGTTCGGGGTGCGCCCGGCCTCGTACTCGGCGACGAAGTCCTCGACGACGTCCTCGCGGAAGCGCTCGGCGAGGTCCCAGCAGTAGAAGGGGATGCCGATGACGTCGGCGGCGCGGCGGGCGTCGCGGGAGTCCTCGATGGTGCAGCAGCCGCGGGCGCCGGTCCGGAAGGACTGCGGGTTCGCGGAGAGCGCCAGGTGGACGCCCGTGACGTCGTGCCCGGCCTCGACCGCGCGCGCGGCGGCGACGGCGGAGTCCACGCCGCCGGACATGGCGGCGAGGACACGGAGGGGGCGGGCGGTGCGCGGCAGGTTCTCAGTCATAGCGCCTTCCAGGGTACGGGGAACCGGGCGGGGTCACAGCGCGTTATCGGCAGTGGGGGGTGGATCACATGACCGAGAAGGGCACGAAGCAGGGCGCGAAGGGGAAGGGCGGGGGCCGGACCCGGCGGGCGGTGCTGCTCGGCGGGCTCGGGGCGCTCGCGGTGGGCGCGCTGTCCGCGCAGGACGAGATCCGGCGGGCCTGGTGGCTGCTGCCGGGGGTGAGCAAGCCGCGCAAGGAGGGGGAGGTGGACTCCCCCGGAGTGAGCTGGACGGCGGCCTCGCCGGCGAACTGGCGGCTGGCCGACCGGCCCGACGACTACCGGGTGGACCGGATCGTCGTGCATGTCACGCAGGGGGACTTCGCATCGTCGGTGGGCGCCTTCCAGAACCCGTTCCACAAGGCGTCGGCGCATTACATAGTCCGCCAGGACGGGCATGTGGAGCAGATGGTGCGCGAGCTGGACGTCGCCTTCCATGCCGGGAACCGGTCCATGAACGAGCGCAGCGTCGGCATCGAGCACGAGGGCTTCATCGACCGCCCGCAGGACTTCACGGACGCGATGTACGCGGCGTCGGCGCGGCTGGCGGCGGACGTCTGCCGGAGGTACGGCATACCGGTGGACCGGAGGCACCTCCTGGGGCACTCGGAGGTCCCGGGCGCCGACCACACCGACCCGGGACCGCACTGGGACTGGGACCGCTACCTGCGGCTGATCCGCGAGGAACTCGCCCGGCCCGCCCCGGCGAAGGCGGGCTAGGCCGGCCGGGGCGGGCTAGCTCAGGCCTGCCGTGCGGGCGCGGGCCACCGCCGGGCCGATGGCCGCCGCGACGGCTGCCACGTCCTCCTTGGTGGAGGTGTGCCCCAGCGAGAAGCGCAGGGTGCCGCGGGCCAGCTGGGGGTCGGTGCCGGTGGCGAGCAGGACGTGGCTGGGCTGGGCGACGCCCGCGGTGCAGGCGGAGCCGGTCGAGCACTCGATGCCCTGCGCGTCCAGGAGCAGCAGCAGCGAGTCCCCCTCGCAGCCGGGGAAGCTGAAGTGGGCGTTGGCGGGGAGCCGGTCCTCGGGGTCCCCGCCGAGGACGGCGTCGGGCACGGCCGTCAGGACGGCGCGGACCAGCTCGTCGCGCAGCGCGCCGACCTCGGCGGCGAACCGCTCGCGCCGCTCGGCGGCGAGTACGGCGGCCACCGAGAAGGCGGCGATGGCCGGCACGTCGAGGGTCCCGGAGCGGACGTGCCGCTCCTGGCCGCCGCCGTGCAGGACGGGGACGGGGGTCTGATCGCGGCCGAGGAGGAGGGCGCCGATGCCGTAGGGGCCGCCGATCTTGTGGCCGCTGACGGTCATCGCGGCGAGGCCGCTGTCACCGAAGCGGACGTCGAGCTGTCCGACGGCCTGGACGGCGTCCGAGTGCAGCGGGATGCCGTGCTCCCGGGCGATGGCGGCCAGTTCGCGGACCGGCATGACGGTGCCGATCTCATTGTTGGCCCACATGACGGTGGCCAGGGCGACGTCGTCGGGGTTGCGCTCGACGGCCTCGCGGAAGGCCTCGGGGCTGACCCGGCCGTAGTGGTCGACCGGCAGGTACTCGACGTCGGCCCCTTCGTGCTCGGCGAGCCAGTGGACGGCGTCGAGGACGGCGTGGTGCTCGACGGGGCTGGCGAGGACACGGGTGCGGGCCGGGTCGGCGTCGCGGCGGGCCCAGTAGAGCCCCTTGACAGCGAGGTTGTCCGCCTCGGTGCCGCCCGCGGTGAAGACCACCTCGCTGGGGCGGCCGCCGAGCGCTTCGGCGAGGGCCTCGCGGGCCTCCTCGACGGTGCGGCGGGCACGGCGGCCGGCGGCGTGCAGTGAGGAGGCGTTACCGGTGGCGGCGAACTGCGCGGTCATCGCCGCGGCGGCTTCCGGGAGCATCGGCGTGGTCGCGGCGTGGTCGAGGTAGGCCATGATTTTTTGATTCTACGAGCCCCTCGGCCCCCGGGTCCCCGCCCGGGGGCCCTTGGTCGGACCAGGGGGGTCGGGGCGGGGCTGCCTGCTTGCCTCCGGGGGCGGGGTCGGGGAGGACGGGACTCCGGCCGGGGCGGTGGCGCGACGGCTGGCCGGGACCACGAGGGTCGGGGTCTGACCTGGGCGGTCTCAGAGCCGGTCTGGGGGTTTCCCGTCAGTCCCACTGTCCTTCCGGTGCGGGCCGCCCTGTCAAGGGCGCTCCTTCGTCGCGTCGCTACGCGATGGCCTTCGGCCACCCTTGACAGCCCGTCCCGCCCCGGAAAGACAAGGACTGCCGGGAAGCCCCCAGAAGAACGGCACGGTCCATCGATGGACATACGGCCGGATCAGCGATCAGGCGGGCTGACCGGGGGCCGGCAGACATCCCTTCCGGCCCGATATCCATGCCATGCAGGGCCTCCCTCCGCCCCAGATCGCTACGCGCTCCTCGAATACGGGCGACTGCCAGCCGTCTGGGGTTGCTGCCTGCACGAAATGCCGACGAGAAGGCCATCGGGCGACCTCAGGCGCGTCCGATCGCTACGCGCTCCTGGATTTCCGGCGTCCGGCGGCCGTCTTGGGCCGGGATGCTCTGCGGATCGGCTTTTGGGTTCCGTCACCAGCCAAAGACGGCGGCCGGACGCCGGGATTTCGGCAGCGCGTAGCGAGCTGGGGCGCCGATTCGCCCCGGATGCCGCTCCGTTCGTCATTTCGTGCAGGTATCAGCCCGAGACGGCAGTCCGCCGCCGAGATCTGGGCAGCGCGTAGCGATCTGACGCGCCTGGGTGCTCCGCAGGCCAGTCGATTCGTCATCGGGTGCGGGTATCAGCCCCAGACGGCCGCCGGACGCCGAAATGCGAGGAGCGCGTAGCGATCCGGGGCGCCTGGGGGTCCCGGATGACGAACCCATCGTCCTCCGGAGGGGAGATCAGCCCCTGACGACTGGTAGACGCCTGGGAGACAGGAGCGCGTAGCGATTTGTCGCGTCCAACGGCCCCGGATGACGAATCAGTCGTCCTTCGGCGACAGCAGCGACCCCGGGCGGCTGGTAGACGCTGAGATGAGAGGAGCGCGTAGCGATCTGACGCGTGGGGGCGGCCCCGGAGGGAATTCGTATCGGCCCGGATGGATGTCTGCCGGCCCCCGACGACCCCGACTGGTCCCTGATCCGGCCGTATGTCCATGGATCCTCCGTCCCGTTCCTTTGGGGGTTTCCCGACAGTCTTCGTTTTTCCGTGGCGGGACGGTCTGTCAAGGGTCGCCGTAGGCGATCGCGAAGCGACGCGACCGAAGGGAGCGCCCTTGACAGGGCGGCCCGACGCGGAAGGACGATGAGACTGGCGGGAAACCCCCAAGCCGGCTCCGAGACCGCCCCGCCGAGACCCCGCCCTCCCCCGGCCCCGCCCTCCCCCGCCCCGCGAGCCCCTAGCGCGGGGCTCGGGCCAGTTGGCGGGACTGGGCTACCAGGCGGTCTTCGGAGTCCCAGACCTCCGCGTCCTCCTCCAGGAAGCCGCCTGCGAGGTTGCGGGTGACGATGCCGATGCGGAGGGGGCCCGGGGCCGGGCGGTGGCGGATGTGGGTGGTGAGTTCGACGGTCGGGGCCCAGCCCAGGAGGCCGAGGTCGAAGGCGGTCGGGGGAAGGGCGTCCACCGCGAGGAGCAGGGACAGGGGGTCCGCGTCGCGGCCGTCGGCCAGCTCGAACCAGGCCCGCATCTCGCCCTTGCCCGAGGGCGCCCCGACGGCCCAGCCCGCCGTCGCCGGGTCCAGCCTCAGCCGGAGCCGGTCCACGATGGCGCTGCTGCCCGGGATCGGGGCCGGGCCGGCCTCGGCGCCGAGGCAGTCCCCGTAGGCGGGCATCACGGGCGGCCGGGCGACCGTGTGGACGCTGTCGGGGAGCGCCGCGAGGTCCCCGTACGAGGCGAGGACGCGGATGCGCTCGACCTCGGCGCCGTTCTCGTCGTACTGGAAGAGGGAGGCCTGGCCGGTGGAGAGGGTGCGGCCGACCCTGACGACCTCGGTGCGGATCACGGCGGGGCCGGGCACGGAGGAGGTCAGGTAGTGGGCCGACACCGTGAAGGGGTCCGGGTGCGGCAGGGCCGCCGACAGGGCCCGGCCGACCAGGGCCAGCAGGTAGCCGCCGTTCACGGCGGTGATGATCGTCCAGCCGGCGGAGAGCTCCGCGTCGTACACCCCGGGCTCGCCCGCGCGGGGCGTGATGGTGGTGTCGCGGTCGAATTCGCTGTCGCCGATGGATGCC
This sequence comes from Streptomyces sp. NPDC058157, assembly GCF_042884105.1. NCBI lineage: Bacteria > Bacillati > Actinomycetota > Actinomycetes > Kitasatosporales > Streptomycetaceae > Streptomyces > Streptomyces sp. NPDC058157. The sequence goes on along the minus strand of NZ_JBHVUQ010000117.1, from coordinate 9,430 downwards.
TTGGCCGCTGCATGTGACATGCGAACGAGGTTACCCGCGGAAGCTACTAAGCGGTAGCTTTTGTTTTCGGGGTGGAGGACCTAGGGTTCTTCGGCCACCGAGGAGCGGCGGTTCCAGGCCAGCGGGGCCCGCCAGTGGAACTGCATCGCCAGGATGCGCAGCACGAAGGTGGTGACGATCGCGAGGGCGGTCGTCAGGGGGTTCAGGACGTCGAAGCTGATGAACAGGGCGATCATCGTGGCGCCCACGACGGCGGGGACGGCGTACATCTCGCGGTCGCGGAGCAGCGAGGGGACCTCGTTGGCGAGGACGTCGCGCAGGACGCCGCCGCCGACGGCGGTGGCCACGCCCAGGGCGGCGGAGGAGGTCAGGCCGAGGCCGTACTCGTAGGCCTTGGTCGTGCCCGACACGCAGAACAGGCCGAGACCGGCGGCGTCACAGACGTTGATGGCCCGGTTGATGCGCTGGACCTCGGGGTGGAGGAAGAAGACCAGCGCGGCGGCGAGCAGCGGCGTCACGAAGAAGCTGAGCTCGCTGAAGGCGGCGGGCGGGACCGCACCGATGCAGAGGTCGCGGAAGAGGCCGCCGCCCAGGGCGGTGACGAGGGCGAGTACGGCGATGCCGAAGACGTCGAAGTTCTTGCGGACGGCCAGGAGGGCTCCGGCCAGCGCGAAGACGAAGATGCCCGCGAGGTCCAGGGCGTGCTGGACGCCGGGCGGGAAGAGATCGTGGAACACGTCGTCATTGTCGCCTGGCCGGCGGGGCCTGGCTGCCAGGGGCTCCGCCGGTAGGTGGGTGGGGGTGGGGCGGGGTCGGGGGTTCCGCTGCGCGGAGCCGTCTCCCCGCCCCGCCCTTTCTCCGTTTCCGCCTCAGACGCCGGCGGGGCTCGAAGACCCTGGGGCTCCGCCCCAGGCCCCGCGCCTCAAACGCCGGCGGGGCTGAGAGTGCCAGTGGGACTGGGAGGTGCCGGTGGGGCTGGGAGGTGCCGGTGGGACTGGGGTGGCTCAGACGCTGGCCGGGGTGGGTTCCGTCGGTGTCTGGTCCGGGGCGTTCTCCGGGTGGTGGCAGGCCACCTGGTGGCCCGTTTTGAGGGCGACCAGTGGGGGGTCCTGGGTCTTGCAGATCTCCGTGGCCTTCCAGCACCGGGTGTGGAAACGGCAGCCGGGCGGCGGGGAGATCGGGGACGGGACGTCGCCCTTGAGGAGGATGCGGCCGCTCTTGACCCCGCGGCGCCTCGGGTCCGGGACGGGGACCGCGGAGAGCAGGGCGTTGGTGTACGGGTGCATCGGGGACTCGTACAGCGACTTGCGGTCCGCCAGCTCCACGATCTTGCCGAGGTACATCACCGCGATGCGGTCCGAGACGTGCCGGATGACCGAGAGGTCGTGCGCGATGATCACGTACGTCAGCCCGAGCTCCTGCTGGAGGTCGTCCAGCAGGTTGACCACCTGGGCCTGGATCGACACGTCCAGCGCCGAGACCGGCTCGTCCGCGACGACGAGCTTCGGCTTGAGGGCCAGCGCGCGGGCGATGCCGATGCGCTGGCGCTGGCCGCCGGAGAACTCGTGCGGGTAGCGGTTGTAGTGCTCCGGGTTCAGGCCGACCAGGGACAGCAGGCGCTGCACCTCCGCCTTGACCCCGCCCTCCGGGGTGACCCCCTGGAGGTTGAAGGGGGCCGAGACGATCGCGCCGACCGTGTGGCGCGGGTTCAGGGAGCCGTAGGGGTCCTGGAAGATCATCTGCACGTCGCGGCGCAGCGGGCGCATCTGGGAGACGCCGAGGTGGGTGATGTCCCGGCCCTCGAACTCGATGCGGCCTGCGCTGGGCTCCAGGAGACGGGTGATGAGGCGGCCCATCGTGGACTTGCCGCAGCCCGACTCGCCGACGACGCCGAGCGTCTCACCGCGCCGGACCTCGAAGTCGATCCCGTCGACGGCCTTCACGGCCCCGGTCTGGCGGCGCAGCAGCCCCTTGTTGATGGGGAAGTGCTTGACCAGGCCGGAGACCTTGAGGAGTGCCTCCGCCTCGGAGGGCTTGTTCATGTCGGTCACAGCTTCGGCGCAATCTCTTCGGTCCAGATCCGGGTCCGCTCCTCCTGCGACATGTGGCAGGCGGACCAGTGCCGGCTGCCGTCCTCGGTCAGCTCGGGGCGCTGGGTGCGGGTGATGCCGCCCTTGGGCACGTCGGCGTAGGGGCACCGGGGGTTGAAGGCGCAGCCGCTCGGGATGTTGATGAGGCTGGGCGGCGAGCCCTTGACCGGGATGAGCCGGTCGGTCTGGTCGCGGTCGATGCGCGGCATGGAGCCGAGGAGGCCCCAGGTGTAGGGGTGCCGGGGCTCGTAGAAGACCTTCTCGGCGGAGCCCCGCTCGACGCAGCGGCCGCCGTACATCACGAGGAGGTCGTCGGCCATCTCGGCGACCACGCCGAGGTCGTGCGTGATCATGATGACCGCGGAGCCGAACTCCTTCTGCAGGTCGCGGATCAGGTCGAGGATCTGCGCCTGGACGGTGACGTCGAGGGCGGTGGTCGGCTCGTCCGCGATGAGCAGCTCGGGGTTGTTGACCAGGGCCATGGCGATCATGGCGCGCTGGCGCATGCCGCCGGAGAACTCGTGCGGGTAGGCGTCCACGCGCCGGTGGGGCTCGGGGATGCCGACGCGGTCGAGCATCTCGACGGCGCGGGTGCGGGCCGTCTTCTTGTCGACGTCGTGGTGGGTCCGGTAGGCCTCGATGATCTGCTTGCCGACCGAGTAGTACGGGTGCATGGCCGAGAGCGGGTCCTGGAAGACCATCGCCATCTTGCGGCCGCGCAGCCGGCGGACGTGGTCGGCGGAGGCGCTGACGAGCTCCTCGCCGTCGAGGACGACCTCGCCGGAGATGTGCGGGCGGCTGCGGGTGTTGCCGGTGCGGTGCAGGCCCATGATGGCGAGCGAGGTGACGGACTTGCCGGAGCCGGACTCGCCCACGATGCCGAGGGTCTTGCCGCGTTCGAGGTCGAAGGAGAGGCCGTCGACGGACTTCACGAGGCCGTCGTCGGTCGGGAAGTGCACCTTCAGGTCGCGCACGGACAGGAAGGGGGTCCCGTCGGCCGGGCCTCCCTGCTCGGGCACGAAGGCGGGCGCGCCGTTGTTCTGGTTCTCGGTCACGTCAGCCTCACGCGCGGGTCGATGACGGCGTACAGCAGGTCCACGATCAGGTTGGCCAGGACCACGAACAGCGCGGCGAGCAGGGTGACGCCCATGATCACGGGCAGGTCGCCGGCGCTGATGGCGGCGACGGCCGCCGTCCCCAGGCCCTGGAAGTTGAACGTGGTCTCGGTGAGCACCGCACCGCCGAGGAGGCCGCCGAGGTCCAGGCCGAACATGGTGACGATCGGGGTGAGGGTGGAGCGCAGGGCGTGCTTGCGGATGACCACGCCCTCCTTGAGGCCCTTGGCCCGGGCGGTGCGGATGTAGTCCTCGCCGAGGACCTCGAGCATGGTCGCCCGGGTGATGCGGGCGTAGGTCGCGGCGAAGAGGAAGGCGAGGGTGACCCAGGGCAGGATCAGGCTGTTGAGCCAGGCCAGCGGATCCTCGGTCAGGGGTTTGTAGTTGGAGACGTCGAGCCAGCCGAGGCTGTAGACGAAGATCGCGGGGGCGACCATGCCGGTGAAGAAGATCGGCAGGGAGACGCCGGCGAGTGCCCCGACCATCACGGTGCGGTCGATGGCGGTCCTGCGTTTGAGTGCGGAGACGACGCCGGTGGCCACGCCCGCGAGCACCCAGATGACCGCTGCGCCGAGGGCGAGCGAGAGGGTGACGGGGATGCGGTCCATCATGGTCTGCCAGACGGGCGCCTCGGTCTTGAAGGAGTAGCCGAAGCACGGGGCGGCGCAGTGGGTGACGCCCGTGCCGCCGTCGTAGTCGCGGCCGGCGAAGATTCCCTTGACGAAGAGCAGGTACTGCTCGGAGATCGGCTTGTCGAAGCCCATCTTGACGCGGATGCCCGCCAGGGCGGTCTCGTTGGTCTCGCGTCCGGCGTACATGAGCGCGGGATCGCTGCCGGTCAGCTTCGGGACCGCGAAGAAGATGCCGAAGGTGACCACGGAGACCACCAGCAGCGTGGCGGCGACGTTGAACAGCCGCCGTATGAGGTAGACGAGCACTGCAGTCGGCCGCCCGGCGCGGGTGGCCGCCGCCCCTCGTGGGGGTCGGCGGCCACCGCCTGCGGCCTTCACCTGCCCTTCGGACTAGCGCATGTGCGGTGAAGGCACTTGCCTGTGGTGTTACGTGGTACGTGACGGATCGGGCCGGGGCCCGGCCGGCGCTGTTACTGCTTGATGCCCACCGTGGCGAGGTCGATCTTGCCGAAGGACTCGTTGAAGTAGACGTTCGTCAGGCGCGGGTTGTGGTAGACGAGCGCCTTGTCGAAGTTGATCGGGAGGTAGAGCGCCTTCTCCATGACCTTCTGGTTGATCTGGGTGTAGAAGGGGGCGGCCTCTTCCGGAGTCTTGGTGGCGGCCGTCTTGAAGAGGCCGTTGATCTCCGGGTCGTTGATCATCGTGTAGTTGTTGTTGCCGTTCGGCAGGATGAACGAGCCGTCGACCAGCGGCTGGAGGAAGCCCGAGCCGGAGTTGTAGTCGGCGCCCCAGCCCATGACGATGATGCCGTAGTTCTTCTTCTTCACGTTCTCGGGCGAACCGATCACGGAGGAGCTGAGCTTGCCGTCGAACTGGTCGATCGTCGCCTTGATGCCGACCTTGGCGAGCGAGGCCTGGAGGGACTCGGCGGTCTTCACCTCGGGCGCCTTGTTGTTGCGCACCGCGATGGTGGTCTCGAAGCCGTCCGGCTTGCCGCAGGCCTTCAGGGCCTCCTTGGCCTTGGCCTCCTGCGACTTGCCCTTCGTCAGACCGAACGGGTCGTAGGCCTTGTCCGAGCCGGGGACGCCGGGCGGCAGCATGTTCGCGCCGAGGTCACCGCTGGTCGGGCCACCGCGGGCGGTCTGCAGGGACTTCGGGTCGGCCGCGTAGATGACGGCCTTGCGGCACTCGATGTTGTCGAACGGCGCGACCGTGGTCGGGAAGGCGAAGTAGCGGATGTAGCCCGTGAACGGGTTGTCCGCGTTCTTCTTGAGGTTCGCGTCCTTGAGGATCTTGTTCTTCGCGGCCTGCTGCACGCCGGTGCCGTCGATGGCGAGGTCGATGTCGCCGGAGAGCAGGCGCTGGTCCATGTCGTCCGGGTTGGTGGTCACCGTGAAGGAGACCTTGTCCGGCAGGCCCTTGCGGATCGGGTCCGTCTTCGGGTCCCAGTTCTCGTTGCGGACGAAGGTCGCGCCCTTGCCCGCGGTGAAGCTCTCCACCTTGTAAGGACCGGTCGAGACCGGCTTGTTGGTGTAGGTGGCGCCCGTGTCCTTGCCCACCGGGACGGGCGAGGAGGTCGGCATGGCCAGCAGGTAGTTGAAGTCGGCGTTGGGGTTCGCCAGATTGAAGACGATCGTCTTGTCGTCCGGCGTCTGGACCGACTTCAGGCCCATCTTGTCCGGGTCGGTGTCCTTGTAGGGGCCGGGGTACTTCTGGCCCTGGTCGAGGACGTCGATCAGGTAGGTCGGGCCGCCGGACAGCACGTCCTGCGCGAAGACGCGCTCGATGCCGTACTTGACGTCCTTCGAGGTGATCGGCGTGCCGTCCTCGAACTTCACGCCGTCCTTGAGCTTGACGGTGTAGGTCTTGCCGTCGTTGCTGACGACCGGCAGGGCCTCGGCGAGGTCCGGGACGGCCTTGGTGCCGTCCTTGCCCGGCTTCGCGTCGTAGGCGAGCAGGCTGCGGACGTACAGGCGCTGGATGTCCCAGACGAAGCCGTAGTAGGCGCGGGCCGGGTCGAGGTAGTCGACGTCCTGCGGGGACCAGAGCTTGAGCTCGCCGCCCTTGGCGTCGGAGGCGTTGATGACGCCGTCGGCGGCGCCGCTGTAGCCCTTGCCGCTCTCGGCGGCGTCCGCCTTGTCGTCCTTCTTGTCCCCGCCGCCACCGCACGCGGCGGTCATCGACAGGGCGGCGATCACGGCGGCGATCGCGAGAGCCTGCTTTCTGCGGATCACGGTTGTCCAACCTCCATAGGTGGTGAATCGAAGAAGCGGTTCAGCTGCCCTTGGGGTCGAGTGCGTCACGCAGCCCGTCCCCGAAGAGGTTGAACGCCAGGACGGTGATGAAGATCGTCATACCGGGGACCACCATGTACATGGGGTCGTCCTGGTAGATGGGGACGGCGTCGGAGAGCATCTTTCCCCAGGACGAGGTGGGGGGCTTGACGCCGGCGCCCAGGAAGCTGAGGGCCGCTTCCGTCAGGATGTTGGTCGGGATGATCAGCGTGGTGTAGACGAGGATCGGCGCGACCAGGTTCGGCATCAGCTCCTTGACGAGGATGTAGCCGCGGCCGGCGCCGAGGCTGCGCGCCGCCTCGACGTACTCGCGTTCCCGCAGGGAGATCGTCTGGCCGCGGACGATGCGTCCGATGTACGGCCAGCCGAAGAAGCCGATGACGAGGATGAGCACGCCCATCCGCACGCCCGAACCCTCGAAGCCCCAGACGGAGTTGGGGACGACGGAGACCAGGGCGATGGTGAACAGCAGCTGCGGGAAGGCCAGCAGCAGGTCCATGAGGCGGCTGATGAGACCGTCGACCCAGCCGCCGATGAAGCCGGCGAGGGCGCCCAGGAAGCTGCCGAGGACCACCGAGACGAAGGCGGCCAGGAAGGCGACGATCAGGGAGATGCGGGCGCCGTAGACGATCCGGCTGAAGACGTCGCGGCCGTTGGTCGGCTCGACACCCAGCAGGTAGTCGGAGCTGATGCCGCCGAAGGAGCCGAGCGGTGTGCCCAGGTCGGGGTCGATCAGGTCCTCGTGGAACTCGTTGGGGTCGTGGCCCAGCAGCTTCACGATCAGCGGCGCGAGGATCGCCACCAGGATCAGCAGGATCACGACCACGCCGCCGGTCAGCGCGACCTTGTCGCGCTTGAGCCGCATCCAGGCGATGCGTCCGGGCGAGCGGCCTTCGATGGCCTTGGCAGGGACGTCGGCTACGGACACGGGAGCGGGCGTTTCCGCGCTCGTGTCGTGCAGTGGTGCCGTCATCGTGGTGGGGACCCCTCTCGGCCGACGGTGGTCGGCCCATGCCCGCCGCTGTGGCGGCGTTGGTGCGGAGTGGCGCTCGGAGTGCTCGGGACACGGTGGGACGCGGGCGTGCCGGGTCGGGAGGTGCGTGAGTACTGCGAGAACTGCGGGAGGTGCAGGAGCTGCAGGAATTGCGGAGGTGCGTGCGGTGCGGGACTGCGGGAAGTGCAGGGCGGTGCGCGAGGAAATGCGAAGACTGCGGACGTGCGGAAGTGCGGGAAGTGCTGTGCGGAGCGACAAGCGGATGGCACGTGCCGAACCGGGTTCTGGAGGACTGACCGGCTCTTGGGTGGGGAGTCTTCATCGGGCGCTCGACCAGCCGCCAGACCCGCAGATGAAAGGATGCGCAACCGTGATCTGAGGCTTGAGTTCCCGTTATCCGGACTCGGCTCGCGGCTCAGCGGAGCAACACCGTCCGTTCGGTATCCAAACGGACATGGCGCCCAACTCAGTGGAGGGGTGCGCCAATTGGGCGCCCATCACGGGCGAAATCCGGACAAGGCGAAGGCCGCCGGGAGCGGTGCTTCCCGACGGCCCGACGTCCTTCCGGACGGCCCGTCTCACGGTGCGGGCATACCCTGAAATGTCCCTGTAACAGGACCGGTGACGCGCTCGGCGGCTCAGTAGGCGGCCGCCTGGCCCTCCCGGTCGTAGAAGGGGCGGGTCTGCGCGCGCAGCCACATGGCCACCGGATCGTGCTCGTCCGCCAGCGCGACCGTGCAGACCGGAACGCCCTCGGGCACCGCGCCGACCGACTGGCGCATCATCTCGCGCACGGACTCCAGCGCGGGCGCGGAGGCGTCGTACAGGTCGAGGCCGACGGCGAGGTAGGCCGACCCCAGCGCGGGCTGCACCCAGGCGCGGCGCAGCGAGCGCACGGCGGGGGTGCGGTGGGCGTGCTGGGTCAGCAGGCCGTAGAACTGCGGGAGCTCCAGGGCGGGCTCGGACAGCCGCAGCGGCCCGGCCGGCATCCGGTCCAGGCCGGTCGCGACCCGGCGCAGGTCCGCCCAGGGGATGCCGAGGCCGCCGCCCTGGGCGTGCGGGTTGACCCACAGGCCCCAGCGGTCGGGGTAGAGGGCCCGGGCGATGTCCCGGCCGGTGACCACCTCGTAGCCGCGGTTCCAGCCGCTGGCGGCCAGTTCCTGCGGGGAGGTCACGCAGGGCGCGTAACCCAGGCCCTCGACCTCCATGCCGCCGTACTGGGCGTCCGGCGAGCCCGGCTGCCCCTGCCAGAGCAGCATCCACAGCCGGCCCTCGGCGAGGGCGTGCAGGAATGACTCGTAACTCTCATAGCGCCCGGGAGTCACCTGGCGCAGCATGTGCTCGACCTGCCCGGCCGCGGCCGTGCCTGACGCACTCACCCGGGTACCCCTCTTCGTCTTCGTCCGCCCGTCGTCTCCACGTCCCGAACAGCTTAAGCGGCGCTACGGGAGGTAGAAGGGGCGCACGCGCTCACGAATCCAGTCCGTGACCGGGTCCTCGGCGGCCTCCAGCAGGATCAACTGCACGGGCCACGGCGCCGGTACGCGGGCCAGGGCGCGGCCGAGCGCCTCCAGCGGGGCGGTCCGGGTGCCGGCGTCCCATCCCACCAGCTGGACACCGATGTAGAGCTCGGGGGCCTTGCCCTCGACGCTGGCCAGGCAGCGGTGCGCGGCGGTGACGACGCCGGTGGCGCGGAACTCGTCGGCGGCGGCGGACAGGAAGTCGACGGGGTCGTCCTGCCAGTCGGGCTCGAACAGCCGGACGCGGGCGCCGCTGGCGGGGCCGTCGAGCTCGGTGCGGCCGGCCCGGCAGAGCTGGGCGACCGCGGCGGGGGGCAGGGGGACGCCGACGGCGCCCTCGGGGTTCACGGCGATGCCGAGCTGCGGGGGCAGGCCGCGGGCGAACTCCACTGCGGGGGCGACGGCGAAGTCCATGGCGGGGCCGGCGGCGAAGCGGAACTGGGCCTCGGAGCTGTAGACGGGGACGTACGCCTCGCCGGCGATCAGCATGGTGGGGAGGTCGAGGGAGGTGCTGTCGGGGCCGCCGCCCTGGGGGAGCGGGATCCAGACCTGGCTGCGGCCGAGGGCCTCCAGGATGCGGGGGCCTGCGTCCGGCTGGCCGAGGGCCGTTCCGAGCACCTGCTCCAACTCGTTCGCCGGCCAGCCGTTGCCGTGCATGTGCCCCTGCCTTTGTGTGCGTGTCGCGTGTGTGGCCCCGAGGCTATCCGGTGCCGGGTACCGCTGCGCGGGCCGTCTCCCCGCCCCGCCCTTTCGCCGTTTCCTGGGGGCTCCGCCCCCAGACCGGC
>NZ_JBHVUQ010000116.1:7005-24069 GCF_042884105.1 Streptomyces sp. NPDC058157 | reverse complement strand
CCCGACAGGTCTTTTTCAAAGGAACCTCATCCACCGAAGTGGACGGGGTATCAACTTCTGGCGTTGATTTTTGGCACGCTGTTGAGTTCTCAAGGTACGGACGCTTCCTTCGTACTGACCCTCTCGGGCTTTCCTCCGGGCTTTCGTTCTTGCGATTCAGACTCTATCAGAGTCTTTCTCGCTCGCTTTCCAGGTCCTTCGCTTTCGCGCTTTCCCTTTCCGGCGGTTCCGACTCTATCAGATTCTTTTCCGTTCCGTTTCCGGTCCGGATTCGAATTCCGATGGCCTTCGGGGGGCCTTTCCCTTTCGGGTGGGACAGACTTTATCAGGTTTCCCCGGTCTGGATTCCCATCCTCCCCGGGACACCGGTCCAGGCACACGTGTGTGCGCCGTTCCGTGCGGGGTGGAGTCGTCAACTTACTGGAGCGGGGCCCCCGGATGCAAATCCAGGGGCCCCGCTCCGGTGAGTCGCCGTCGGCGGGTCCGGATCAGACCTCGACGACGACCGGGAGGATCATCGGGCGGCGGCGGTAGCCGTCCGAGACCCACTTGCCCACCGTGCGGCGGATGAGCTGCTGGATCTGGTGCGGCTCGGCCACGCCGTCGGCCGCGGCGCGGGCGATGGCCTCCTCGATCTTCGGGACGATCGCCGTGAAGGCGGAGTCCTCGATGCCGGAGCCGCGGGCCTGGATGGTCGGGCCGCTGACGACCTTGCCGGTGGTGCTGTCCACCACGACGAAGACCGAGACGATGCCCTCGTCGCCCAGGATGCGGCGGTCCTTCAGGGAGGCTTCGGTGACGTCGCCGACCGAGAGGCCGTCCACGTACACGTAGCCGGCCTGGACCTTGCCGGCGATGCGGGCCTTGCCGTCGATCAGGTCGACGACCACGCCGTCCTCGGCGATGACGATGCGGTCCTTCGGAACGCCCGTCATGGCACCGAGCTCGGCGTTGGCGCGCAGGTGGCGCCACTCGCCGTGGACCGGCATCAGGTTCTTCGGCTTGCAGATGTTGTAGAAGTACAGCAGCTCGCCGGCCGAGGCGTGGCCCGAGACGTGGACCTTGGCGTTGCCCTTGTGGACGACGTTCGCGCCCCAGCGGGTCAGGCCGTTGATCACGCGGTAGACCGCGTTCTCGTTGCCCGGGATCAGGGACGACGCCAGGATCACGGTGTCGCCGGGGACGATCCGGATCTGGTGGTCGCGGTTGGCCATGCGGGACAGGGCCGCCATCGGCTCGCCCTGGGAACCCGTGCAGACCAGCACGACCTCGTCGTCCGGCAGGTCGTCGAGGGTCTTGACGTCGACGACGAGGCCGGCCGGGACCCGGAGGTAGCCCAGGTCACGGGCGATGCCCATGTTGCGGACCATGGAGCGGCCGACGAAGGCGACCCGGCGGCCGTACTCGTGGGCGGCGTCCAGGATCTGCTGGATGCGGTGCACGTGGCTGGCGAAGGACGCCACGATGATCCGCTTCTGGGCACCCGCGAAGACTCCGCGGATGACGTTGGAGATGTCGCGCTCCGGCGGGACGAAGCCCGGGACCTCGGCGTTCGTCGAGTCCGAGAGGAGGAGGTCGATGCCCTCCTCGCTCAGACGCGCGAAGGCGTGCAGGTCGGTGAGGCGGTTGTCCATCGGGAGCTGGTCCATCTTGAAGTCGCCGGTGGCGACGACGAGACCCGCGTCCGTGCGGATGGCGACGGCCAGGGCGTCCGGGATGGAGTGGTTGACCGCGATGAACTCGCAGTCGAAGGGCCCGAGGTTCTCGCGCTCCCCCTCCTTCACCTCGAGGGTGTAGGGGCGGATGCGGTGCTCCTGCAGCTTGGCCTCGATGAGGGCCAGGGTCAGCTTGGAGCCGATCAGCGGGATGTCCGGCTTCTCCCGGAGGAGGTACGGGACGGCGCCGATGTGGTCTTCGTGGCCGTGGGTGAGGACGATGCCCTCGATGTCGTCGAGCCGGTCCCGGATGGACGTGAAGTCCGGAAGGATCAGGTCGATGCCCGGCTGCTCCTCTTCGGGGAAGAGGACGCCGCAGTCGACGATCAGGAGGCGACCGTCGAACTCGAAGACGGTCATGTTGCGGCCGATCTCGCCGAGACCGCCCAGCGGGGTGACCCGCAGGCCGCCCTTGGGGAGCTTCGGCGGCGGGCCCAGTTCAGGGTGCGGATGGCTCAAAGGTTCTCCTTCACCACGCGCGCCACGTACCCCTCCGGCACGTGGCGCGCATGTCATTCGTGCACTTGCTCTTGTCTGTTTCGGTCCTGCTTATTCAGTTGTGAAGTCCGTTGTCAGAGCTGTACCCCGCCGGCGGCGAGATCGAGCTTGAGCTGGGCCGTCTCTTCGTCGGTCAGGCCGATCAGCGGGAGGCGCAGCGGGCCCGCGGGGAGCCCCTGGAGGTTCAGGGCGGCCTTGGTGGTCATGACGCCCTGGGTGCGGAACATGCCCGTGAAGACGGGGAGCAGCTTCTGGTGGATCTCGGTGGCCTTCTGCACGTCGCCGCCGAGGTGCGCTTCGAGCATCGCGCGCAGGTCCGGGGAGACCACGTGGCCCACGACGGAGACGAAGCCGACGGCGCCGACGGACAGGAGCGGCAGGTTCAGCATGTCGTCGCCGGAGTACCAGGCGAGGCCGCTCTGTGCGATGGCCCAGCTGGCGCGGCCGAGGTCGCCCTTGGCGTCCTTGTTGGCGACGATGCGGGGGTGCTCGGCGAGCCGGACCAGGGTCTCGGTGTTGATCGGGACGCCGCTGCGGCCGGGGATGTCGTAGAGCATGACCGGCAGCTCGGTGGCGTCCGCGATGGCCGTGAAGTGCTGGAAGAGGCCTTCCTGCGGCGGCTTGCTGTAGTAGGGCGTGACCGCGAGGAGGCCGTGGGCGCCGGTGCGCTCGGCCTGTCGGGCCAGCTCGAGGGTGTGGCGGGTGTCGTTGGTGCCGATTCCGGCCACGACGTGGGCGCGGTCGCCGACCGCTTCGAGTACGGCTCGTACGAGGTCGTTTTTCTCCGCGTCGGTGGTCGTGGGGGACTCACCGGTGGTGCCGTTGATGATCAGACCGTCGTTGCCTGCGTCCACCAGGTGGACGGCGAGACGCTGCGCGCCGTCGAGGTCAAGTGCGCCATCCGCCGTAAACGGCGTGATCATGGCGGTGAGGACCCGCCCGAAGGGGGTCTGCGGAGTCGAGATCGGAGCCATGGGTAACACGCTACTCGCTGCCATGCTCGCGGTGTCCCCTCGGGGGACGTCAACCGGGATCCGTCGTGGTGGTCCCCCGGCGGCGGCCGGGGGTCCGGGTTGTTGGATCCCGGCACTGCCTGCTCGGGGGTTCAAGCAGTGCCGGGTCCGTTTGATCAGCCTAGATGAACTTTACGAAACGCCGCAATACGGACACTTGGGACTTCTCCTGGCACATCCGTACGCCGTGCGTGCATCGGTCCTTACGGGGCAACGCGACCGTTGCCGTTGAAGGCCGCGTAGGTCAGCGGCATGAGCTTCGCCCAGTGCTGCTCCATCTTCTCGCCGACCATCTCGATCTCCCGCTGCGGGAAGGACGGCACCGTCGCCAGCTCGTGCTGGGTGCGCAGGCCGAGGAAGTGCATCAGCGAGCGCGCGTTGCAGGTGGCGTACATCGACGAGAACAGGCCGACCGGCAGGACCGCCCGGGCGACCTCGCGCGCCACGCCCGCCGCGAGCATCTCCTGGTACGCCTCGTAGGCCTGGCGGTAGCTGTCCTCCATCACCCGGCCGGTCAGCTCCTGCTGCGCCTCGGTGCCCTCGACGAAGACGTACTTGCCCGGACGGCCCTCCTGGACGAGCTTGCGCTCGGCGTCGGGGACGTAGAAGACCGGCTGGAGCTCCCTGTAGCGGCCGGACTCCTCGTTGTAGGACCAGCCCACGCGGTGGCGCATGAACTCGCGGAACACGAAGATCGGGGCGCTGATGAAGAAGGTCATCGAGTTGTGCTCGAAGGGGCTGCCGTGGCGGTCGCGCATCAGGTAGTTGATGAGCCCCTTGGAGCGCTCCGGGTCCTTCTGGAGCTCGTCGAGGGACTGTTCGCCGGCCGTCGACACACGGGCGGCCCACAGCACGTCGCTGTCGGCGGCGGAGTGCTTGACCAGCTCCACCGTCACGTCACTGCGGAAGCTGGGTTTCAGGTCGGGGGCGACGGTCTCGCTCACACGGGGTCCTTCCGAACGCGTCTTTCGAGGGGCGCGCCCACTCTACGGCGATCGGCGCCGCCCTCCCGACAGGCGACGGGGGCGCCGGGCTCACCCGGACAGCTGACGGGGCGCCACGGATTTCGGCGGATGTCCCGGAATCCGGCACCGATCGGTGCGTTCGTTCGTCTTACCCGACAGACGCACCAGCCCCCTACTCCGAGGAGTGTTGCCCCATGTTTCGCCGCCGGCGCGAACCCGTCCCGTTCGCCTTCGTCGCCGAGGCCGACCGTTTCCGAAGCAATGTCACTCCGCCGCCGCGCGAGAGTCTGAGCATGACCCAGATCACCGCCCGTAGTCTGGTCGGACTGACCGTGGTGGCGGGGCTCGTCGGGTCCCTGCTCTTCGGCATGCCCGCCCTGCAGCCCTACAAGGCGACCGGCAAGGCGGAGCAGTCGCAGGCCTCCGAAGGGCGGTAGCCTCACGGGCACAGATCAACGAACGTGCATGTGAGTGAGGTCCAGCCGTGCCCCTGCCCTTTCTGACGGCCGACGGCGTCTTCGACGCCGACGAGGACGAAGCGCTCCCGCATGTGGATCCCGAGCGCTGGCGCAGGCCTTACCGGCCCGGCCCCTGGCGGGTCGCCGGTGCGGCGCTGCTCCTGCTGCTCTCGGCCTTCATGCTGCTGGCCACGGTGATCATCGCCTTCGCGGGCACCTGGGCCGGTGCCGCCGTCGCGGGAGCGGCCTCGCTCGCCGTGATCGGTTCGGCGCTGCGGATCCTGCGCGCGGGTGTCTGGGTGAGTCCCGGAGGGCTGCGCCACGTCGGGTTCTTCACGACCCGTTCGATCCCGTGGAGCGAGGTCGAGCAGGTCAGGAAGGTCCAGCAGCCGGTGCGCTGGCTGGGGCTGCCGAGGACCGTGCAGGGGCAGGCGCTGACGGTGGCCGGCCGGGGCGGCGCGGAGCTTCCGGTGCTGCTGACCGACCACAGCGCCGACTTCCTGTCGCGCGGTGAGGCCTTCGACCGGGCCGCCGTCCTGGTGGAGGCGTGGGCCGAGGAGTACCGGGCCGCTGTGCCCGCCTGACGGTCCGCGAGGACGCACGAGGGCCCGTACGGGGATCGTCCCGTACGGGCCCTTCGTTCGTGCCGTGCCGGCCCTGCCGGGCGGCGGTCAGGCGCCGGCGTGCGCCGCCTGGTGCAGGGCGATGGCCCGTTGCATGGCCTTGCGGGCCCGCGGGGTGTCGCGGGCGTCGTGGTAGGCGACGGCGAGGCGGAACCAGGTGCGCCAGTCCCCCGGCGCGTCCTCGGTCTCGGCCTTGCGGCGCGCGAAGACCTCGTCGGCGGAGTCCCGCCGGATCCGGCCGTACTGGTCCCGCTCCAGTTCGTCGACGGGCAGGCCGCCCTCGGCCTCCAGTTCGGCGGCGAGCTGGTTGGCGCGGGTGACGAAGCGGGTGTTCATCCAGAGGAACCAGATGCCGATGACCGGCAGGATCAGCACGGCCGCGCCGAAGGTGACGGTGAGCCAGGTTCCCTGCCGGATCAGCATCAGCCCGCGGCTGCCGACCAGGACGAAGTAGACGACCAGGACGGCGGCCGTGATGAAGTAGGTGATCTTCGCGCGCATGGTGCTACTGCCTCATCAGCCGAGGTCGAGGAAGTTTTCCAGGCCGAAGGTGAGGCCCGGGGTCTGCGTCACGCGGCGCACGCCGAGCAGGATGCCCGGCATGAAGCTGCTGTGGTGCAGGGAGTCGTGACGGATGGTCAGGGTCTCGCCCTCGCCGCCGAGGAGCACCTCCTGGTGGGCCAGGAGGCCGCGCAGGCGGATGGCGTGCACCGGGACGCCGTCGACGTCCGCGCCGCGGGCCCCGTCGAGGGCCGTGGCGGTGGCGTCGGGCTGCGCACCGAGGCCGGCCTCGGCGCGGGCGGCCGCGATGAGCTGGGCGGTGCGGGTCGCGGTGCCCGAGGGGGCGTCGACCTTGTGGGGGTGGTGGAGCTCGACGACCTCGACGGACTCGAAGTAACGGGCGGCCTGGGCGGCGAACTTCATGGTGAGGACGGCGCCGATGGAGAAGTTCGGGGCGATGAGCACCCCGGTCTCCGGGGAGCCGGCCAGCCAGGTGTTCAGCCGGCCGAGGCGGTCCTCGTTCCAGCCGGTGGTGCCGACCACGGCGTGGATGCCGTGGCCGACGAGGTAGTCGAGGTTGTCCATCACCGAGTCGGGGGTGGTCAGCTCGACGGCGACCTGGGCCCCGGCGTCGGCCAGGGCCTCCAGCTTGTCGCCCCGGCCGAGGGCCGCCACCAGCTCCATGTCGGCGGCGGCCTCGACGGCCTTGACGGCCTCGGAGCCGATGCGGCCCTTGGCGCCGAGGACTGCCACGCGCAGCTTGCTCATGCTTGTTTCCTTCACTCCGTACGGGCTAGGCGACCGCTTCGTCCAGGCGGGCCGCCTGCTTCTCCTTGAGCGGGCCGACCACCGCGAGCGAGGGCCGCTGTGCCAGTACATCCCGGGCGACTTCGCGGACGTCGTCCGGGGTCACCTCGGAAATGCGGGCCAGCATGTCGTCGACCGACATCTGGTCGCCCCAGCACAGCTCGCTCTTGCCGATGCGGTTCATGATCGCGCCGGTGTCCTCCAGGCCGAGGACGGTGGAGCCGGAGAGCTGGCCGACCGCGCGCCGGATCTCCTCGTCGGTGAGTCCTTCGGAGGCGACCTTGTCGAGCTCGTCGCGGCAGATCCGCAGGACGTCGTGGACCTGGCTGGGCCGGCAGCCTGCGTAGACCCCGAAGAGGCCGGTGTCGGCGAAGCCGGAGGTGTACGAGTACACGCTGTAGGCCAGGCCGCGCTTCTCGCGGACCTCCTGGAACAGCCGGGAGGACATGCCGCCGCCGAGGGCGGTGTTCAGCACGCCGAGGGCCCAGCGGCGGTCGTCGGTGCGGGCGAGGCCCGGCATGCCGAGGACCACGTGGGCCTGCTCGGTCTTGCGGTTCACCAGGTCGACGCGGCCCGCGGTGCGGATCCGCTTGGTGCCGGTGCGGGGGCCGAGGGGGATCGCGCCGGTGTCGCGCAGGGCGCCGGCCTTCTCGAAGGCGGCGCGGACCTGGCGGACGACCTTGGCGTGGTCGACGTTGCCGGCGGCGGCGACGACCAGGCGGGTGGGGTCGTAGTGCTTCTTCCAGAAGCGGCGGATCCGGTCGGCGCCGAGGGCGTTGATCGTGTCGACGGTGCCGAGGACGGGGCGGCCGAGCGGCGAGTCCCCGTACATGGTCTGGGCGAAGAGGTCGTGGACCATGTCGCCCGGGTCGTCCTCGGTCATCGCGATCTCTTCGAGGATGACGCCGCGCTCGGCGTCGACGTCCTCCTCGCGGATCAGCGAGCCGGTGAGCATGTCGCAGACCACGTCGATGGCCAGCGGCAGGTCGGTGTCGAGCACCCGGGCGTAGTAGCAGGTGTACTCCTTCGCCGTGAAGGCGTTCATCTCGCCGCCGACCGCGTCGATCGCGGAGGAGATGTCGAGGGCGGTGCGCTTGGCGGTGCCCTTGAAGAGGAGGTGCTCCAGGTAGTGGGTGGCGCCGTTCAGGGCGGGCGTCTCGTCGCGGGAGCCGACGTTCGCCCAGATGCCGAAGGTGGCGGAGCGCACGGACGGCAGCGTCTCGGTGACGACGCGCAGTCCGCCGGGCAGGACGGTGCGGCGGACGGTGCCGATGCCGTTCTCGCCCTTGAGGAGGGTTTGGGTACGGGCGACGGCCCGCCCCTCCGAAGAGGGGCGGGCCGTCACACGGGAACTACGCGACGTCACTTGTCGGAGTCGTCCTTGTCAGCCTCGGCGGCGTCCTCGCCCTCGATCACGGGGACCAGGGAGAGCTTGCCGCGCTGGTCGATCTCGGCGATCTCGACCTGCACCTTGGTGCCGACCGCGAGCACGTCCTCGACGTTCTCCACGCGCTTGCCACCGGCGAGCTTGCGGATCTGCGAGATGTGCAGCAGGCCGTCCTTGCCGGGCATGAGGGAGACGAAGGCACCGAAGGTGGTGGTCTTGACGACCGTACCCAGGTACCGCTCGCCGACCTCCGGCATGGTCGGGTTGGCGATCGCGTTGATCGTGGAGCGGGCGGCCTCGGCGGCCGGGCCGTCGGCGGCACCGATGTAGATGGTGCCGTCGTCCTCGATCGTGATCTCGGCGCCGGTGTCCTCCTGGATCTGGTTGATCATCTTGCCCTTGGGGCCGATGACCTCACCGATCTTGTCCACCGGGATCTTGACGGTGATGATCCGCGGGGCGTTCGGGGACATCTCGTCCGGCGTGTCGATCGCTTCCATCATCACGTCGAGGATGTGGAGGCGGGCGTCGCGGGCCTGGGTGAGGGCCGCGGCCAGGACGGAGGCCGGGATGCCGTCGAGCTTGGTGTCGAGCTGGAGCGCGGTGACGAACTCCTTGGTGCCGGCGACCTTGAAGTCCATGTCGCCGAACGCGTCCTCCGCACCGAGGATGTCGGTGAGGGCGACGTAGTGGGTCTTGCCGTCGATCTCCTGGGAGATCAGGCCCATGGCGATACCGGCGACGGGGGCCTTGAGGGGCACACCGGCGTTCAGCAGCGACATGGTGGAGGCGCAGACCGAGCCCATGGACGTCGAACCGTTGGAGCCGAGGGCCTCGGACACCTGGCGGATCGCGTAGGGGAACTCCTCGCGGGTCGGCAGGACCGGCACGATCGCGCGCTCGGCGAGCGCGCCGTGGCCGATCTCGCGGCGCTTCGGGGAGCCGACGCGGCCGGTCTCGCCGACGGAGTACGGCGGGAAGTTGTAGTTGTGCATGTAGCGCTTGCGGGTCACCGGGGAGAGGGTGTCCAGCTGCTGCTCCATGCGGAGCATGTTGAGGGTGGTGACGCCCAGGATCTGGGTCTCGCCACGCTCGAACAGCGCCGAGCCGTGCACGCGCGGGATGGCCTCGACCTCGGCGGCCAGGGTGCGGATGTCGGTCAGGCCACGGCCGTCGATGCGGACCTTGTCCTTGATGACGCGCTCGCGCACCAGGGCCTTGGTCAGGCTGCGGTAGGCGGCGGAGATCTCCTTCTCGCGACCCTCGAAGGCCGGGAGGAGCTTCTCGGCGGCGATGTCCTTGACGCGGTCCAGCTCGGCCTCGCGGTCCTGCTTGCCCGCGATGGTGAGCGCCTGGGCCAGCTCGCCGCGGACGGCCTGCTCCAGGGCGGCGTAGACGTCCTGCTCGTAGTCGAGGAAGACCGGGAACTCGCCCTCGGGCTTGGCGGCCTTGGCGGCCAGGTCGGCCTGGGCCTTGCACAGGACCTTGATGAAGGGCTTCGCGGCCTCGAGGCCGGCGGCCACGATCTCCTCGGTCGGCGCCTCGGCGCCGCCCTTGACCAGGGCGATGGTCTGCTCGGTGGCCTCGGCCTCGACCATCATGATCGCGACGTCGCCGTCCTCCAGGGCGCGGCCCGCGACGACCATGTCGAAGACGGCGTCCTCGAGCTCGGTGTGCGTCGGGAAGGCCACCCACTGGCCGCGGATCAGCGCGACGCGGACGCCGCCGATCGGGCCGGAGAAGGGCAGGCCGGCCAGCTGCGTGGACGCGGACGCGGCGTTGATCGCGATGACGTCGTACAGGTGGTCGGGGTTGAGCGCCATGACGGTGGCGACGACCTGGATCTCGTTGCGCAGGCCCTTCTTGAAGGAGGGGCGCAGCGGGCGGTCGATCAGGCGGCAGGTGAGGATCGCGTCCTCGGAGGGGCGGCCCTCGCGGCGGAAGAAGGAGCCGGGGATCTTGCCCGCGGCGTACTGCCGCTCCTCGACGTCGACCGTCAGGGGGAAGAAGTCGAGCTGGTCCTTGGGCTTCTTCGACGCGGTGGTCGCGGAGAGCACCATCGTGTCGTCGTCCAGGTAGGCGACGGCGGAGCCGGCGGCCTGGCGGGCCAGGCGGCCCGTCTCGAAGCGGATGGTGCGGGTGCCGAAGGAGCCGTTGTCGATGACGGCCTCGGCGTAGTGGGTCTCGTTCTCCACTAGCGTTTTCTCCATTTTCGTCGTCTTCCGTCCGCCACCCGTGTGGTGGAGGACGTCCGCCCCGGCCACCCGTGTGGTGGGGGACGGTTGCGGAGAAGCGCTCCTGGCGTGCGGGCCGGTCTTCGATCGAAGCACCCGGCTCTCAGCCCCTTCCGTGGGGGCTTTCCGGATGCCACTACCGAGGACCGGCGGCGTAGGGAGGGCGCTCCTCCTCTTCAGTTGTGCGCTGTGTCCCAGCCTACAAAGCGTGGGGTACCTCGCGCACGTACGGCAAAGGGAGCGGCCCCATCGGTGTGGGAACCGCTCCCTTCACAGTGTGCTTACTTGGCGCCGGCCGCACCGCGGCGGATGCCGAGGCGCTCGACCAGCGTACGGAAGCGCTGGATGTCCTTCTTGGCCAGGTACTGCAGCAGGCGGCGGCGCTGGCCGACCAGGATCAGCAGACCACGACGGGAGTGGTGGTCGTGCTTGTGGGTCTTGAGGTGCTCGGTCAGGTCCGAGATGCGGCGGGACAGCATCGCGACCTGGACCTCGGGAGAGCCGGTGTCGCCCTCCTTGGCACCGAATTCGGCGATGATCTGCTTCTTCGTAGCGGCGTCGAGCGGCACGCTTACTCCTCGTATGGGTCTTCGTGGCCACCGAGTGCCCCAGGTCGAATTCTCTGGGGAGCTTCCGTGACTCGGGAGGCGGGGTCCGCTGAGCGCAGCCTCCAGAGGATTCCGGGGGCGCGTACACAAACGGCCGTCACACAGCGTACCAGGCTGCCGGGACGTGGACGTCTCAGCTGGTGAGAGAACGGGCTCGGCCGTACACGTCGAGGACGGCCAGGGCCAGCGGCACCAGGCTGAGCAGGACCGCGGCCTCGGTGAGGTCGAGCAGCCTCCCCCAGAAGGGTGACAGGCCCTTGCGGGGGATGACAAGCGCGATTCCGGCGAGGAGGGACGCTCCGGCGGCGACGGCGGCGGAGAGCCAGATCGTACGGAGGTCCAGGCCGCCGCGGTCGTGGTAGCGGGTGAATTCGGTCATCAGGTCGCCGGGCGGGTGCAGGGCCAGGCCCAGGACGAGCAGCCCGACGGCGGCGAGGCCGGCGACCAGGGTGCAGGCCACCTGGGAGGTGTAGCGGAAGAGGCGGGCGCGCAGCAGGACGGCCAGTCCGGAGGCCAGCGCCAGGAGGCGGCCCCAGGTGTCGTCGGAGAAGCCGAGGACGGCGGCGGAGCCGACGGTGACGGCGGCGCAGCCCGCGACCAGGCCGAGGAGCATCTCGTGGCCGCGGCGCGCCTGGGCGGCGACGGCCTCGGCGTCGATCGGTTCGCCCTGGTCGGTGCGGCCGTCGCCGGGCTGGTCACCGTACGGGTCGGTGTCGTGGCCGTCCGGGGTCTCGTAGCCGGGGGCGGCGCTCTGCGGGGCGGCGTAGCCGATGGGCAGGCGGGCGAAGCGGGCGGAGAGGCCGGGCAGGAAGGCGACGAGGCCGATGGCGACGGGGGCGCAGACCGCGGCGGTGGCGGTGGCGGAGGCGCCGGTGGCGATGGCCGCGAAGGTGGCGAGGGTGCCGGTGGCGGCGAGGAACGTGGCCGCGACGAAGGGGGCGTCGCCGTTCGGGGTGAGGGCGGTCAGGGCGACGGAGGCGACGAGGACGCAGCCGCAGCCGAGCAGGAACTGCAGTCGGCCGGGGCCCTGGCCGGGGCCGGCGGCGACGATGCCGGAGCCGGCGATCAGCAGGTGCGGGAGCGCGCCGAGGCCGAGGGCGACGGCGGAGCCCCGGTCGCGGTAGACGCGGGCGCGCACCGCGGCGGCGGCGGTGAGCAGGACGCCGGCGGATCCGGCGATGATCCCGGGCAGGCCGTGCATGTCGTGGCGCAGGGGGTCGGCGTACCAGAGGACGAAGCCGAGGAGGACGAGCAGCACGGCGGCGCCGGCCAGGCCCGCGCCGCGGAGCAGGTCGTCGCTCCAGCGGTGCCGGTCGCGGACGACGGCGGAGGCGACGGCGTCGGAGACGTCGTCGAACACGGCCGGCGGCAGGGACTCGGCGAAGGGGCGCAGGCTGAGCACCTCGCCGTCGAGGACCTGCTGGGCGGCGAGGGTGCGGGCCCCGTCGAGGACGACGCCGGAGCGGCGTACGAGGTGGAAGCCGGTGGGGGCGCCGGCGGGCTGGGTCTGGCCGGTGAGCCGCAGCAGCTCCGGGTAGACGTCGGCGACGGCGATGTCCTCGGGGAGGGCGACGTCGATACGGCTGTCCGGGGCCACGACGGTGACCCTGCAGAATCCGGTCGCCTCGGCCGTACTCACCTGTGTGACCCCCCTGTTGCCGCCACGGGGCGGCCGATTCGCGGATGCGCATGGGTGGATGCGCGTGGTGCGCGCGCCACCCTACCCGGAGGGGGTGCGGCCGTCGGCAAGTAGGATCACGGTTCGCGCCCGGGCGCGGGGTGCGGTAGTCCCCTGCGGGTCCCGGGAGTTGGGGGCGGCGGTCGCGGCGTCCCGTCCGCTTTCGAGGGATTGATGCTCCGGTGAGCCAGATCGTCGTCAAGCGCCCGCCCCGGTCGCTGCCGCCCGAAGTCCCTTCGGAGGAGCTGCGGCTGGAGTCCCCGCCGGAGCTTCCGCGGGGACAGCAGGAGGGTCTGCTGATGCAGCTCCTGCCGATGCTGGGCATGGGTTCGTCGGTCGTGTTCTTCTTCATGCCGGGTGCGGCGCCGTTCATGCGGATCATGGGCGTGCTGATGCTGGTGTCCACGGTGGGCATGGTCATAGCCCAGCTGGTGCGCCACCGGCGCGGTACGCAGGGGCAAATGGCCGACGTGCGGCGGGACTACCTCAAGTACCTGGCGCAGACGCGCCGTCAGGTGCGCAGGACGGCGCGGGCGCAGCGGGACGCGCAGCTGTACCTGCACCCGGCCCCCGAGCAGTTGTGGTCGGTGGTGGCCGAGGGGTCGCGGCTGTGGGAGCGGCGGGTCGGTGACGCGGACTTCGGGCAGGCCCGGCTGGGGCTGGGCGCGCAGGGGCTGGCGACGCCGCTGGTGGCTCCGGACACGGCGCCGGTGGACGAGCTGGAGCCGCTGACGGCGGGGGCGATGCAGCGCTTCCTGAAGGTGCACTCCTCGCTGGACGGGCTGCCGGTGGCGGTCTCGATGCGGGCGTTCTACCACGTGACGGTGTCCGGGGAGGCGGAGTCGGCGCGCGGGGCCGCGCGGGCGATGGTGGCGCAGCTGGCGACGCTGCACTCCCCCGAGGACCTGGTGGTCGGCGTGGTGGCCGCGCCGGGTGCGGTGGCGACGTGGGACTGGGTGAAGTGGCTGCCGCACACGCAGGTGCCCGGGCAGGTGGACGGGGCCGGCTCGAAGCGGCTGTTCAGCGATGACCTCGGGGAGCTGGAGGGGCTGCTGGGGCCCCGGCTGGACGGGCGGCCGCGGTTCAGCCGGGACGTGTCGCCGGTGCTGGACCAGCCGCACCTGGTGGTGGTCCTCGACGGCGGGATGGTGCCGCCGGACTCGGTGTTCGCGGCGGCCGAGGGGCTGCAGGGCGTGACCGTCGTCGAGGTGGTCGCGGGCGAGCTCGACGAGCCGCGCGGCGGGCTGTCGGTCGTGGTGCGGCCGGGCCGGCTGCGGCTGGAGTCGGGCGCGGGGGTCGCGTACGAGGGGGTGCCGGACACCCTGTCGCTGCCGGCGGCCGAGGCGCTGGCCCGGCAGCTGGCGCCGTTGCGCACGGGCGGCGGGGACGACGACGAGCCGCTGCTGGCGAACCTGGACTTCACCGACCTGCTGAACCTGGGCGACGCGGCCTCGGTGGACGTGTCCCGCACCTGGCGGCCGCGGTCGGCCGGTGAGCGGCTGCGGGTGCCGATCGGGGTGGGCGAGGACGGCGCGCCGGTGATGCTGGACCTGAAGGAGGCCGCGCAGGAGGGCATGGGCCCGCACGGGCTGTGCGTGGGCGCGACGGGTTCGGGCAAGTCGGAGCTGCTGCGCACGCTGGTGCTGGGGCTGGCGGTGACCCACACCTCGGAGACGCTGAACTTCGTCCTCGCGGACTTCAAGGGCGGTGCCACGTTCACGGGCATGGGGCAGATGCCGCACGTCGCGGCGGTGATCACCAACCTGGCGGACGACCTGACGCTGGTCGACCGGATGGGCGACTCGATCCGCGGCGAGCTCCAGCGCAGGCAGGAGCTGCTGCGCGCGGCGGGCAACTACGCGAACATCCACGACTACGAGAAGGCGCGCGCGGCGGGCGCGGCGCTGGAGCCGCTGGCCTCGCTGGTGCTGGTGATCGACGAGTTCAGCGAGCTGTTGACGGCGAAGCCCGACTTCATCGACATGTTCATCCAGATCGGCCGGATCGGCCGTTCGCTGGGCGTGCACCTGCTGCTGGCCTCGCAGCGGCTGGAGGAGGGCAAGCTGCGCGGCCTGGACACGTACCTGTCGTACCGGATCGGTCTGCGGACCTTCTCGGCGGCGGAGTCGCGGACGGCGATCGGGGTGCCGGACGCGTACCACCTGCCGTCGGTGCCCGGGTCGGGCTACCTGAAGTTCGGTACGGACGAGATGACGCGGTTCAAGGCGGCGTACGTCTCGGGCGTCTACCGTTCGGGCGGGCGGGAGCTGTCGGTGGGACCGTTCCCGGTGGAGCGGCGGCCGGTGCTGTTCACGGCGGCTCCGGTGCCGGTCGTGTACGCGGCCCCGGACCCGGCGCACCTGGCGGTGCGGCCGGAGCGGGAGGACGACGCGCTCGCGGACACGGTGCTCGACGTGATCGTGGGGCGGCTGGAGGGGCAGGGGGTGCCGGCGCACCAGGTGTGGCTGCCGCCGCTGGACCGGGCGCCCTCGCTGGACCAGCTGCTGCCTGCGCTGGCCCCGTCGGCGGAGCGCGGGCTGCACGCCGAGGGGTACACGCGGCCGGGCGGGCTGGTGGTGCCGCTCGGGCTGATCGACAAGCCCTTCGAGCAGCGGCGCGAGGTGCTCTACCGGGACTTCTCGGGGGCGGCGGGCCACATGCTGGTGGTCGGTGGCCCGCAGTCGGGCAAGTCGACGCTGATGCGGACGCTGATCTCGGCGTTCGCGCTCACGCACACCCCGCGCGAGGTGCAGTTCTACGGGCTGGACTTCGGCGGTGGCGGCATGTCGGCGGTGGCGGAGCTGCCGCACGTGGGCGGGATCGCCTCGCGGCTGGATCCGGAGCGGGTGCGGCGTACGGTCGCGGAGGTGGTGGGGATCCTGAACCGCCGGGAGGAGTTCTTCCGGGCGAACGGGATCGACTCCATCGCCACGTACCGGCGCCGGCGGGCGGCGGGCGAGCTGCCGGGTGAGGCGTGGGGCGACGTGTTCCTGGTCGTCGACGGCTGGGGCGGTTTCCGCGGCGAGTACGAGGGCCTGGAGCAGGTGGTCACCGACATCGCCTCGCGGGGTCTGGGCTACGGCGTGCACGTGGTGGTGACGGCGGCCCGGTACATGGAGGTGCGGGCCGCGCTGAAGGACCAGATGCTGGGGCGGCTGGAGCTGCGGCTCGGTGACGTCATGGACTCCGAGTTCGACCGCCGGGTGGCCGCGAACGTGCCGACGGGCATGCCGGGGCGCGGCCAGGTGCCGGAGAAGCTGCACTTCCTGGGGGCGCTGCCGCGCACCGACGGCTCGCACGAGGCCGAGAGCCTCTCGGAGGGAACGGCGGAGTTCGTGGCGGCGGTTCGGGCCGGCTGGCAGGGTCCGGCGGCTCCGGGCGTCCGGCTGCTGCCGCGGCTGCTGCACGCCGACCAGCTGCCCAAGGGCGGCGAGTTCCCGGAGCGCGGGATCGCGGTCGGCATCGACGAGACGGCGCTGGAGCCGGTGTTCGTCGACTTCGACGCGGACCCCTTCTTCCTGGTGTTCGGCGAGAGCGAGTCCGGCAAGACGAACCTGCTGCGGCTGATCGCCCGGCAGATCGCCGAACGGTATCCGCCGGAGCAGGCCAAGCTGGTGGTCGGCGACTACCGGCGCGGGCTGCTGGGGGCGCTGCCGGAGGAGCACCTGCTGGAGTACGCGCCGATGCCGAATTCCCTGCAGACGCACATGGAGGCGCTGGCCGGGGTGTTCTCGCGCCGCCAGCCGCCCACCGACGTCACCCCGCAGCAGCTGCGGGACCGCAGCTGGTGGACCGGCCCGAACGTGTTCATCGTGATCGACGACTACGACCTGGTGGCCACGAGCCAGGGCAATCCGCTGGCGCCGCTGGTGGAGTTCCTGCCGTTCGCCCGGGACACCGGGGTGCGGTTCATCATCGCGCGGAACTCGGCGGGGGCCTCGCGGGCCATGTACGAGCCGTTCATGCAGCGGATCAAGGAGCTGGGGGCTCAGGGCGTGGTGCTGTCGGGCGATCCGTCCGAGGGCGACCTGCTCGGTTCGGTCCGCCCGCGCCCGATGCCTCCGGGGCGGGGCTACTACGTCTCCCGGCGGCGCGGCACGTCTCTGGTGCAGCTGGGGCGGATGCCGGGGTTGTAGGGGGTGCTGCGGGACGGCGGCCGGAGGCCGGGGTTTCGTTTCCGGCGGAAACGGCCCCGGGCGGCGGGCCCTCACCGATAATCGGCTGCGAAGACCGAGCAGGACCGCACGACCGACGGGAAGGGCCGCATCATGGGCACCCAGCAGGAGAAGGACGAGCTGTACGCGCTCGACATCAGCGACGTCGAGTGGCAGGGGCCGCCCGGGACCAGCCCGGACGAGGAGCGGGTCGAGATCGCCAAGCTGCCCGAGGGCGCGGTGGCGATGCGGTCGTCCCTGGACCGTGACACGGTGCTGCGGTACACGGCGGCCGAGTGGGAGGCGTTCGTCCTCGGGGCCCGGGACGGGGAGTTCGACCTCACCTGAGGGGTGTGGGAACCGTACGGAGAGGGGGCCCGCCCCGAGAGGGCGCGCCCCCCAGTAGTATGACCTTTGCGGTGT
>NZ_JBHVUQ010000116.1:0-6995 GCF_042884105.1 Streptomyces sp. NPDC058157 | reverse complement strand
GTTCCCGGGGGGCGGTGGGGGAGGGTTCCGCCGGGGGGGCCGGGGCGGGGGTTTCCCACCCCCGGTGGGGGGTGTGTTACCGTTCGGGCGGGGGGGCGCCCCGGGGGGGGGCGCGCCCCCTCTTCGTAGGCCGTGTGCGGTGTCCCGTGGGGCTCAGAAGGCCTCGGTGAACAGGTGGGAGGCCTTCACGTCGGTGGCACGGTAGGCGCCCTTGCCGTGCTCGATGAGGCGGGCGGCCTCCTCGAGCTTCTTCTGGATGTGGTCGGCGCGTGCGTGGTACTTCTTCTGCAGGTCCAGGTACTGGGTGTGCGCCTCACCGTCCCAGGTGTCGGTGACGACCTTCACGGCCGACTCCATCTCCTCCAGGTCCTTGAGGATGTTCCTGGAGACCACGCGGATGCGGTCCGCCATCTGCTGGACGCTCTCGTACCGTACCCGGGTGTGGCCGTCGTTGTTGCCGGACATGCTCTTCTCCTTCGGCTGGCGTGCGGGGCGGGCGGCTCAGAGGCTGTCGAGGCCCGACTTCTGGGCCTGGACGAACACCTGGTGCACTTCCTCGTCCTGTGCGTTGGTGAGGTTCTTGGTCTCCGACACGGCGTGGTGCAGCACGCGGAGCAGGCGGCGGATCGCGTCGTGGTCCTCGTTCAGCTGCGCCTGGGCCGATTCGAACCCCTTGGCTCCGACACCGGTCCAGCCCGCGGCCGCGGTCGCCAGGATGTCGGCCAGTTCGCGTGCCTGGGTGGACACCGCGTCGCCCGTCTCGGAGATCTTGTTGGCCGCCTTGACGACCGGATCGTCGGCAAGTCCGAAATTGGTAGTCATCCGAAGCTCCTCACTTCTCAATTCCCCGGCCGAACCGGGGGATCGCGCGGCGGAGCGGATCGTCCGGGCGCGGATTCGAGCCGCGCGCACCGGAGTTCCCCCTCTGCCTCACGCCCTCCCCCGATCACAGTCGTGAAGCCTGCGGCCACTCTAGCCAGTTCGACCGACACGCCCAACACGGCGGCGGGCCTCGCGCACGACGGTGGCGGTCACGGCGATGACCGCGATGAGCAGCCCGGTGATGCCCAGGGCGTACGTGCCGATCCGTTCGTCGCGCTCCTGCGCCGTCTCGGTGAGCGGCAGCGGCACCGCCTGCGGGGCGGCCGCCGGGGGCGGGCCCGGGTCCGGTACGGGGGCCCGGGGGGGCTCGCGGTCCTGGGTGAGCGCCCGTACGGGGTCCACGACGCCCCAGCCCACGTAGTCGTCGCGGCCCTTGACGGAGCGCTCGGCGGTGTTCTGGATCTGCCAGACCACCTCCTGCGCGCTCCAGTCCGGGTGCTTGGCGCGCAGCAGGGCGGCGACCCCGGCGACGTAGGGGGCGGAGAAGCTGGTGCCGTTGTCGATGCACTGTCCGAAGCCCGGGACGGTGGAGACCATGTCGACGCCGGGGGCGGCGATGCCGATGAAGTCGCCGGGCTGGGAGAACGCCGCGCGCTCGTTGTTGCGGTCGGAGGAGGCGACGGCGAGGACGCCGGGGAAGGCGGCCGGGTAGGTCCTGCGCTTCTCGCCGCTCAGCCCGTCGTTGCCGGCGGAGGCGATGACCACGGCCTTGGCCTCCTGGGCGCGCTGGACCGCCTTGGCGAGCTCGGAGTCGGCGGTCAGGGGGGCGTCGGTGTCCTGGGAGATGTTGATCACCTGGGCGCCCTTGGCCACGGCGTGGTCGATGGCCTGGGCGAGGGTGGCGGCGTTGCCGTTGCCCTGTCCGTCGTTCTGCCGGATGGGGATGACGGTGGCCTCGGGGGCCAGGCCGACGAAGCCGGTGCCCTGCTGGGGGCGGGCCGCGATCAGTCCGGCGACCTTGGTGCCGTGGCCGACGGTGTCGTTGGTGCCGTCGCCGCCCTTGGGGTCGAGGAAGTCGCGGCCGGCGCCGGTGTCGAGGGCTCCGGTCAGCTGGGGGTTGGCGCGGTCGACGCCGGTGTCGATGACCGCGACGCGGACGCCCTTGCCCCTGGTCTGCGCCCACAGGGCGTCGAAGGTGAGGCGCTGGAGGGCCCAGGGGCGGTCGGCGATCTGCTTCTTCATGGGGAAGGTGCACTCGCCGGCGCCGGCGGGGCCCGCGGCGGGTGCGGCCTGGGCGGGGGGTGCGGCCAGGAGGGCCAGGGCGAGCGCGGCCAGGGGCAGGGCGGCGGCACGGGAGGGCTGGGGCACGGCCGGCGTCCTCACTCAGGAACCCTGGGGCTGGCGGGCGGAGTTCGTGTCCAGGCGGGGCCCCTTGGAGAGGAACTCCGACCAGGCGATGGGCACCAGCGCCGGGACGACGCCGCCGTAGCCGAGCCGCACCTGCGCCTGGCTGGGCTCGGGCCGGCCGTCACCGGCCGCGCCCGGGGCCTGCGGGTCGGGGGCGCCGATCTTCGACTGCTCGGCGTCACTGTCGCCGTTGGCCTGCACGGCGTACCGCAGGCCGGTGTCGGTGACCAGGAAGAGGGCGCCGCCCGCGTTGGCCTGGCGGCCCTGGACCTGGGTGTAGAGCAGGCCGGTGCCGGGGGTGACGTACGAGCTGGTGCCGCTGGCGGTGATGTCGACGGGGAAGCCGGTCCCGGCCCAGGTGCTCAGCGTCTGGTTGCCCTGGGGGTCGACGGAGCGCAGGACGTTGCAGACGGTGTCGCGCTGTTCGCCGGAGGGGGCCGAGCCGGGCGCGGCCGCGACCCGGTTGACCTGGGCGGTCCGCTTGCGGGGCCAGCGGACCTCGTCCTTGAAGGCGGTGGCTTCGGGGTTCAGGGCCTGGAGGTCGACCTCGTGGGCCTTGCCGTGCATGTTGAGGGAGTCGGTGGCGGGTGCGGAGATCAGCAGCCAGGCGACGAACTCCGAGACCGGGGCGACCCGGTCGGGCAGGACCACGTAGTGCTGGGTGCCGGAGCCGGTCTGGGCGGTCAGCACCATTCCGACGCGGTTGTCGGCGCTGCCGAGTCCCTGGACGGAGGCGGGGGCGCCGGCGGTGCCGGGCAGCTGGGGGAAGCCGAGGTCGTCGCCGGAGTTGAGGGTGGCCAGCCATTCCTCGGTGACCGGCTGGGGGGTGGCTCCGGTGCCGACGAGGGCCGTGGTCAGGGTGGCGGAGTCGGGCCGGCCCTCGGGGAACTTGTACTTCGTGCCGGCCGAGTCGACGAGGTAGCGCTCCTTGGCGCCGCCGGTGCTCTGCACGTACAGCACCTGGGTGTCGGCGGTGCGGCGCGCGTCGTCCAGGAGGCGCGCCTCGCGGTCGGCGAGGACGAAGGCGGCCGTTTGCACGCCCCGGTTGTTGCCGCCGGGCTGCTGGCAGACGGCCCAGCGCTTGGCCTTGGCGGCGTCCGCCTTCGCGGGGAGCCGGTCGGGGGCGTAGGGGATGCCGATGATGGGGCCGCGCGGGGGGTTGCCGGCGTCGAGCAGCTTGTCGTCGACCTGGACGACCTTGGCCTTCTGCGGGTCGAGGAGGAGCCGTGCGGAGGCCAGGTTCAGGACGGGGTGGAGCCGGGTCTGGTCCTTGCCGTTGATCTTGGTGGTGAGGACCACGTAACGGGTCGTCGACTGCTTGCCGACGATGACCATGGCGCCGGGTTCGTCCCAGCCCTTGGGCACCTGCGGTTTGAACATGCCCCAGGCGCCGAAGCCGGCGACCAGGAGCGCGCCGACGACCACGCCGGGCAGGACGGTGCGCAGCGGCCGGGGCGCGCCCTCCTCCGTTCCGCTGGCGGAGGGCTGGAGGAAGGCGGCCACCGTGCGCCGTTTCGCAAAGGTGTACGCGTTGAGCTCGTCGCGCCGTGACGCCATGACCGCCTGTTCCTCCCCGGATGGGTTGGTCGGTGGGGCCCCGGGGGTCCCGGGGGGTCCCGGTTGGGTCCCGGGGGGTCCCGGTGGGTCCCGGTGGGGCCGTTCCCCGGGCCCTTGGTTGTCGGACCGGGGACCTACTATGCCTGTTGACGGGGGATCGGCTGGTGTCGGGTGCGGTCCGCCGATGTCGGGTGCGGTCCGCCGGGGTCCGGTGGAGTCGGCTGGCGTGGGGTGGGGGATTCCGGCGTCGGGCGGCCGAGGCCGTACGGTGACCGGACTTCTTTGTTCCGCGCATGAGTTGGGGAGGTGCGCCAGTGGGGGCCACCGCGACGGCGCCGCAGGCGGCCGAGGCAGCGACGACCGGACGGGGCGAGCGCACGCCGCAGACGACCGGACGCGGCGGGGTCACCCCGCATCCGAGGCCGAGCCCCGGCCGGTTCGGGCCGTTCCGGCTGCAACAGCTCGTGCTGCTCCAACTCGCCGCCACGGCACTGCTCGTGGCCTGGGTGGTGGAGCCGCTGCTGCTGGTGCCCGCCGGTGTGCTCGCCCTGGCCCTGGTGCTGCTCGCCCTCGTACGGCGCCACCAGCGCTCCCTGCCCGAGTGGATCGGCGGTGTGCTCGCGCTGCGCGCGCGGCGGCGCAGGGCCGCGGCCGCCACCGTGCCCGCGGGCACCGAGCCGGGACTGGCACCGCTGGTCGAGGCCGATCCGGCGCTGCGGACCACGGCCTTCGGCGGCCGGGACCGGCGTCCGGTGGGGCTGGTCGGCGACGGGACGTTCCTGACGGCGGTGGTACAGGTCGACACGGACGCCACCGCGCTGCGGCCGGAGCGCACGGCGCGGCCGCTGCCGCTGTCCGCGGTGCGGGACGTCCTGGAGGTGGACGGGATCCGGCTGGAGTCGGCGCAGCTGGTGCAGCACACCCAGCCGGCCCCCGCCCCGCATCTGCCGGCGCAGTCGGTGGCGGCGCGCAACTACGCCCCGCTCCAGGCGCGAACGGGGACCCCGGCTGTGCGGCTGACGTGGATCGCCCTCAAGCTCGACCCGGAGCTGTGCCCCGAGGCGGTCGCCGCGCGCGGCGGAGGGCTCGTGGGGGCGCAGCGGTGCGTGGTGCGGGCGGCGGACCAGTTGGTGAGCCGGCTGACCGGGGCGGGGTTCCGGGCCACGGTGCTGACGGAGCAGGAGCTGACGGGTGCGCTGGCGACCTCGTCGTGCGCGAACCCGATGGCGATCACGCAGGCCGGGCGGTCGGCGAGCACCGGACGGCGTACGGAGGAGACCCCGCGCACCTGGCGCTGCGACGACCGGCGGCACACCACCTACTGGATAGCCCGCTGGCCGCAGCTGGGCGGCGCCGGGGCGGCGCTGCCGCAGTTCGCGGCGCTGCTGACCTCGCTGCCCGCGCTGGCGACGAACTTCAGCCTGACGATGGCCCCGGCCGGGCGGCAGGGCGTGGCGTTGACGGGACACGTACGGGTGACGGGGCGCAGCGACGAGGAACTCGTCGCGGCCCGGCGGGAGCTCGAGCGGACGGCCCGGGGGGTGCGGGCCGGGCTGGTCCGGCTGGACCGGGAGCAGGTGCCCGGGCTGCTGGCTTCGCTGCCGTTGGGCGGGGCTCGGTGAGGGGGTTGGGTGTGGGTGTGAGTTCGGGTGCGGGTGCGGGTGTGGGTGTGGGTGTGGTGTGGGGTGGAGTGCTGTGAGGGGCGGGTTCGGGTTGGTCGGGCCGCGTCGGGAGCGGCACGTGGTGCCTGCGGCGGATCTGGACGCGCTGGCGGTGCCCGTCGGGGACGACGGGGTCGTCATCGGCGTGGATGCCGAGGGGCGGTCGGCGGTGCTGGGCGTGAACCGGCCCACCCCGTACGAGGTCACCCTGATCGGCGGCCTGTGGACCGCCCAGGTGCTGGCGCTGCGCACCGCTGCCACCGGGGCGCGGGTCGCGGTGGAGACGGGGCGCGCGCAGGTGTGGAACGAGCTGGCCCGGGCGGCCGGCGGCGGGCAGCAGTGCGTGACCCTGCACGAGGTGGGCCGGGTGCCGCCGCAGGGTGCTTCGGCGGGCAGTCCGGTCCTGGTGGTCCGGGACTGCGGGATGCGGCCGCCGCGGGGGCGGGTGGTGGCGGGGCCGTGGCAGTCGGTGCTGACCCTGCTGCCGTACCTGAGCCCGACGGCGCCGCGGCTGCTGCGGAACTCCGCGCTGGTGGGGGTGCAGCGGGTGTCCCCCGACGAGGCGGAGCAGGTGGGCGCGCTGATGCGGCTGCCCCGGGCGGCGGTGGACTCGCTGCCGACGCTGGGGGACGGGGTGACGCTGTGGTGCACGCCCCGGGACCGGAAGTTCGTGATGACGCAGGCGACGGAAACGGAGACGGGGCTGCTGGGGGCGGCGCGGCGGATCGACTGAGGCGGGGTGGTCGGGGGTGGCCTCGCCGGGCGTGCGGGCCGACGTGGAAGCCGTCCCGGAGCGCGCCGCGCATCGGATCGCCACGCGCTTCTCGCGTCCCGGCGTCGGGCGGCCGTCCGGGGTGACGAACGGTGATGGTTGCTCAGGCCCCGGGGGGCCTGTAGGCAGGACGTGTGGGGGCGCGACCTCCGGGGCTTTCGAGCACGGAGCGCGATTAGGCTGAGCGCGGGCGCGGCGTCTTGTGTGGGCGCCTGACCGGTGTTCGACAGACCAGGAGGATCAGTGAGCGGCGATCGGAACGAGAGGCGCGGCGGGACGTGGGACGTCCCGACGGACGATCAGTCCGACGCGGAGCCCGATGTGACGGGCGAGTTCACCATCGACTACACCCCGCCGGCCTGGTACACGCAGAGCCCGCCGCCCGCGCCCGCCGCGGGGGTGCCGGGGCTGCCCGAGGGCAGTGGTTTCGAACCCCACCGGCCGGCGGACGTGGTCTCGCCTCCGACGATGCGGATCGCTCCGCCGGGGGCGCGGGGCGACGCCGGTGCGCCGTTCCCGGGGGCCGAGCCGGGTGGCGCCGTGCCGCCGGCCTTCCCGGCGGGTGTGTCGCCGATGCCTCATGGCGCCGGGTCCGTTGCCCCGCCTGCGGCGCCGGTGCCGGGGGGTGTGAGTGCGGAGTCGTCCGCCGTCCCGCCCGCGGCGGCGTACCCGGCGAGTGCGGGTGCCGAGTCGGCTGCTCCGCCTGCGGGTGCGTTCCCTGCGGGTGCGGGTGCGGAGTCGGCTGTCCCGCCCGCCGGTGCGGTCGCGGCGGGGGC
>NZ_JBHVUQ010000115.1:0-24323 GCF_042884105.1 Streptomyces sp. NPDC058157 | reverse complement strand
GACGCCGAGACCCGGACCTCCCACGTCCCGGTCCCCCGGCCACCCCCGCCCCACCGGCGAGATCCGGCCACCGCCTCCCCCGCGCCCCGCCGCGTCGCCCCGCCACCCCCGCCAAGGTCACAGCGGCATAACGGGCGGATAACGCCCGCTTAATCCCAGGTACAAACCCCCCCATCCGCACCCGCCCGTCCGCCATGGTTCACCATCCGTTCACCAACCCCCGTCGACCCCGTCACCTGTTCTGCCTAATTTCGGTAGCGCACGGTGCGAGCCGATCCGGAAAGAACGGCCCCGCACCCCGCCCATCACGTAGTCCTCTTCGCACGCCGCCCCGATACAGAAAGCGGCCGGCGGCTCCCCGGAAGGAACACCCGAACAGTGAAGCTTCAGCGCAAGAACCGGCTTCGTGCCTCCGCCCTCGGGGCCCTCGTCGTGTCCGGCGCCCTGGTCCTCACGGCGTGCGGCTCGGACGACAACACGAAGACCGGCGCCGACGGCACCACCAAGGCCTCGGCCCCCGCCCCGGGCGACGTCAAGTGCGACGGCGCCAAGGGCAAGCTGCTCGCCTCCGGCTCCTCCGCCCAGAAGAACGCCGTCGACCTGTGGGTCAAGAACTACATGGCCGCCTGCTCCGGCGTCGAGGTGAACTACAAGTCCTCCTCCTCCGGTGAGGGCATCGTCGCGTTCAACCAGGGCACCGTCGGCTTCGCCGGCTCGGACTCCGCGCTGAAGCCCGAGCAGGTCGAGGACTCGAAGAAGGTCTGCACCGGCGGCCAGGGCATCAACCTGCCGATGGTCGGCGGCCCCATCGCCCTCGGCTTCAACGTCGCCGGCGTGGACAAGCTGAACCTCGACGCCGCCACGATCGCCAACATCTTCAACGACAAGATCAAGAAGTGGGACGACGAGGCGATCAAGAAGCTGAACCCCGGCGTCAACCTCCCCCCCACCGCCATCCAGGCCTTCCACCGCTCCGAGGACTCGGGCACCACCGAGAACCTCGGCAAGTACCTCAAGGCCGCCGCCCCTGACGCCTGGTCCTACGAGGCCTCCAAGAAGTGGCCGGCCCCCGGTGGCCAGGCCGCGTCCGGCTCCGCCGGTGTCGCCTCCCAGGTCAAGGCCGTCGACGGCGCGATCGGCTACTTCGAGCTCTCCTACGCCAGCTCGCAGAGCATCAAGACGGTCGACGTGAACACCGGCGCCTCCGCCCCGGTCAAGGCCACCCCGGAGAACGCCTCCAAGGCCATCTCCGCCGCCAAGGTCACCGGCACCGGCTCGGACCTGGCCCTCAAGCTCGACTACGCCACCAAGGCCGAGGGCGCGTACCCGATCGTCCTGGTCACCTACGAGGTCGTCTGCGACAAGGGCAACAAGCCCGAGACGCTCGGCACCGTGAAGTCCTTCCTGGAGTACACCGCCTCGGACGCCGGCCAGAAGGCCCTCACCGAGAACGGCTACGCCCCGATCCCGACCGAGATCAACGCGAAGGTCCGCGAGGTCATCAAGTCCCTCGCCTAGGACTCGAAGCTCCACTGATCCACGGATGCACGGATCCAACCGCTCCAAGGATCCACCGCTCCACAGAACCACCCGCTCCACCTGCCAGACCCTGACCCCGAGGTCCGGTCCGCCCCCCGTCCGGGGCGGACCGGCCCGGGGACCCTCCCCCTCCACCCGGGGGAATCCGGTGCACCGCCGCCAGGGGGCTCGCCCCCCACACAGACCGGAAAGACCATGGCTTCCACCACACCCACCCACATAGACACGGCTCCGCCCGTCTCCAAGAGCGGAAGGTCCACCGGCCGCGCCGGTGACAAGATCTTCTCGGGGCTCTCCAAGGGCTCCGGCATCCTGCTCCTGGTGATCATGGCGTCGATCGCCGCCTTCCTCACCTACCGGGCCAGCATCGCCCTGTCGAAGAACGAGGGGAACTTCCTCACCACCTTCGACTGGAACGCGTCCGCCCGGCCCCCCGTCTTCGGCATCGCCGTCCTCCTCTTCGGCACCGTCGTCAGCTCGATCATCGCGATGGCCATCGCGGTCCCGATCGCCGTCGGCATCGCCCTGTTCATCTCGCACTACGCGCCGCGCAAGCTGGCCTCGCCCCTCGCCTACGTGGTCGACCTGCTGGCCGCCGTGCCGTCGATCATCTACGGCATCTGGGGCGCCCTCTTCCTCGTGCCGCAGCTGAACGGGCTGAACCTCTGGCTCGACGAGTACCTCGGCTGGACCTACGTCTTCGACAAGACCCAGGTCGGCGTCGCCCGCTCCCTCTTCACCGTCGGCATCCTCCTCGCGATCATGATCCTGCCGATCGTGACGAGCGTCAGCCGCGAGGTCTTCCTCCAGGTCCCGCGCATGAACGAGGAGGCCGCCCTGGCCCTCGGCGCGACCCGCTGGGAGGTCATCCGCATGTCGGTGCTGCCCTTCGGCCGCTCCGGCGTCATCTCCGCCTCCATGCTCGGCCTCGGCCGCGCGCTCGGCGAGACCATGGCCGTGGCCACCGTCCTCTCCCCGAGCTTCCTGATCTCCGGGCACATCCTCGACCCGGGCGGCGGCACCTTCGCGCAGAACATCGCCGCGAAGTTCGACGAGGCCACCGAGTTCGGCCGTGACGCGCTCATCGCCTCCGGTCTCGTCCTCTTCCTGCTCACCCTGCTGGTCAACGGCGCCGCGCGCCTGATCATCGCCCGTCGCAAGGACTTCTCGGGGGCGAACGCCTGATGAGCCACGCACTCCAGGACCACCGGCCCGCTCCGGCCCGCAAGTCCGCCTCCCCCGCCGGCCTGACCCGCGGCGGCCTGCCCCGCTGGGCCCCCGCCGGCATCGCCGTCGCCTCCGCCGTCCTCGGCAGCGTCATCGGTCTCGTCTTCGACCTGCACAGCAAGGTCCAGTGGGGCCTGATCGCCGCCCTCCTGTTCGTCGCGATCACGTACACCGCCAGCTCGGTGATCGAGAACCGCCGCCAGGCGAAGGACCGCGTCGCGACCTCCGTCGTCTGGGTCTGCTTCGTCCTCGCGGTCGTCCCGCTGCTGTCCCTGATGTGGACGACGGTCAGCCGCGGCGCGAAGTCCCTGAGCCCGGACTTCCTCAGCCACTCCATGAACGGCGTGACCAGCTTCGAGAAGGGCGGCGGCGTCTACCACGCGCTGCTCGGCACCCTGGAGCAGGTCGGCCTCGCCACCCTGATCGCGGCGCCCATCGGCCTGCTGACCGCCGTCTACCTGGTCGAGTACGGCAAGGGCAAGCTCGCCCGGGCCGTCACCTTCTTCGTCGACGTCATGACCGGCATCCCCTCCATCGTCGCGGGCCTGTTCATCCTGACGACCTGGAACCTGATGCTCGGCTTCGGCCCCTCCGGCCTCGCCGGCGCGATGGCCCTGTCGATCCTGATGATGCCGGTCGTGGTCCGCTCCACCGAGGAGATGCTCAAGCTCGTCCCCAACGAGCTGCGCGAGGCCGCCCTGGCCCTCGGTGTGCCGAAGTGGCGCGTGATCCTCAAGGTCGTCCTGCCCACGGCCATCGGCGGCATCTCCACCGGTGTCATGCTGGCCGTCGCCCGCATCGCCGGCGAGACCGCGCCGATCATGCTGCTGGTCTTCGGATCGCAGCTGATCAACGGCAACCCCTTCGAAGGTGCCCAGTCCTCGCTCCCCCTCTACATCTGGGAGCAGTACAAGGTCGGCAGTGAAGCCTCCTACGACCGTGCCTGGGCCGCGGCGCTCGTCCTGATCGCCTTCGTCATGATCCTGAATCTGGTGGCCCGCGGCATCGCCCGCTGGAAGGCCCCGAAGACCGGTCGCTGACGCGACTGTATGAAAGCGAAGTGACCCCTCATGGCCAAGCGAATCGACGTCAGCGGCCTCTCCGCCTTCTACGGCAGCCACAAGGCCATCGACGACATCTCGATGACCGTGGAACCCCGCTCCGTGACGGCCTTCATCGGCCCCTCCGGCTGCGGCAAGTCCACCTTCCTGCGCACCCTGAACCGCATGCACGAGGTCACCCCCGGCGGCCGCGTCGAGGGCAAGGTGCTGCTGGACGACGAGAACCTGTACGGCTCGAACGTGGACCCGGTCGCGGTGCGCCGCACCGTCGGCATGGTCTTCCAGCGCCCGAACCCCTTCCCCACCATGTCGATCTTCGACAACGTGGCGGCGGGCCTGCGCCTGAACGGCAGCTACCGCAAGTCCGAGCTCACGGACATCGTCGAACGGTCCCTCCAGGGCGCGAACCTCTGGAACGAGGTCAAGGACCGCCTGAACAAGCCCGGCTCCGGCCTCTCCGGCGGCCAGCAGCAGCGTCTGTGCATCGCCCGCGCCATCGCGGTCGAGCCGCAGGTCCTGCTGATGGACGAGCCCTGCTCCGCCCTCGACCCGATCTCCACCCTCGCCATCGAGGACCTGATCGGGGAGCTCAAGGAGCGGTTCACGATCGTCATCGTGACCCACAACATGCAGCAGGCGGCCCGCGTCTCGGACCGCACCGCCTTCTTCAACCTCGCCGCCGTCGGCCAGCCCGGAAAGCTGATCGAGATCGACGACACGGACCGGATCTTCTCCAACCCGTCCGTCCAGGCCACCGAGGACTACATCTCGGGCCGCTTCGGCTAGAGCGCCGGGGCCGCTCGCGCGGTCGTCCTGCGGTGCTGCATGGCGGTGCCACCGCAGGATGGAAGGAAAAAGGGCCGGCTCCCCCTGGGTGGGGGGAGCCGGCCCGCTTCTCGTTCCGGACGGACTCAGCCGACGAAGGCCAGGTCCGCGATCCAGAAGCACACCGCGGCGACCAGCGCCGCCGCCGGCATCGTGATGAACCAGCCGAGGATGATGTTCTTCGCCACGCCCCAGCGGACCGCGTTGACCCGCTTGGTGGCGCCCACGCCCATGATCGCCGAGGTGATCACGTGGGTGGTGGAGATCGGCGCCTTGAAGAGGAAGGCGGTGGCGAACATGATCGAGGCGCCGGTGGTCTCCGCTGCGAAGCCCTGCGGCGGGTCCAGCTCGATGATCTTGCGGCCGAGGGTGCGCATGATGCGCCAGCCGCCCGCGTACGTACCCAGCGACAGCATCACCGCGCACGCGATCTTCACCCAGACCGGGATCGGGTCGTCGGCGCCCTGCACGTCGGCGATGACCAGGGCCATCACCACGATGCCCATGGTCTTCTGGGCGTCCTGGAGGCCGTGGCCGAGGGCCATGCCGGCCGCGGACACCGTCTGCGCGATGCGGAAGCCGCGCTTGGCCTTGTGCGGGTTGGCGCGCCGGAACATCCACAGGATGGCGACCATCACCAGGTAGCCGACGACCAGGCCGACGACCGGCGACAGGAACATCGGGATGACGACCTTCTCGACCACCCCGTCCCACAGGACGTCGATCCCGCCGGCCAGCGCCGCGCCCACCATGCCGCCGAACAGGGCGTGGGAGGAGGACGAGGGCAGTCCGAAGTACCAGGTGACGAGGTTCCAGACGATCGCGCCGACCAGGGCGGCGAAGAGGATCCACATGCCCCGGTTGCCGTGGGGCGTCTCGATCAGGCCCTTGCTGACGGTGTGGGCGACGCCGCTGCCGAGGAAGGCGCCGGCGAGGTTCATCACCGCGGCCATCGCGAGCGCCGCGCGCGGGGTCAGGGCCCGCGTCGAGACGGAGGTCGCGATGGCGTTCGCGGAGTCGTGGAAACCGTTCGTATACGTGAAGCCGAGCGCGACACCGATGGTCACGACCAGAGCGAAGGTGTCCACGAGGTTCAGGACTCCTTGACGGCGATGGTCTCCACCGTGTTCGCGACGTGCTCGAACGCGTCGGCGGCCTCTTCGAGCACGTCGACGATCTGCTTGAGCTTCAGCACCTCGATGGCGTCGTACTTGCCGTTGAACAGCTGGGCGAGCAGCTTGCGGTGGATCTGGTCGGCCTGGTTCTCGAGCCGGTTGACCTCGATCCAGTACTCGGTGAGGTTGTCCATGGTCCGCAGGTGCGGCATGGCCTCGGCGGTCAGCTCGGCCGCCCGCGCCAGGACCTCGATCTGCTGCTCGACGCCCTTGGGCAGTTCCTCGACGTTGTAGAGGACGACGAGGTCGACGGCCTCCTCCATGAAGTCCATGATGTCGTCGAGCGACGAGGCGAGGCTGTAGATGTCCTCGCGGTCGAACGGCGTGATGAAGGAGGAGTTCAGCTGGTGGAAGATCGCGTGCGTGGCGTCGTCCCCGGCGTGCTCGGCCGCACGCATCCGCTCCGCGATCTCGGCCCGGGCGGAGGGATCCGCTCCGAGCAGTTCCATCAGGAGCTTCGAGCCCGTGACGATGTTGTCCGCGGATGCGGCGAACATGTCGTAGAAGCTCGTCTCCCTGGGGGTCAGACGAAATCGCACGTGGGGTCCTCGGGGTGCATTGGATTCGGTCAGGCTGATGCTAGGCGTATCCCCCGGCCACGGCTAACCGGCGTCCCAGGGTGTCCTCCATCAGGCAGAGGGGGCAGAGTGGGCCCCACGGATCCCTGCCCCTGCGGCCCGGGCGAAGTAACCTATACCCATGAGGGGTATATACCCCCTCGTACCGGACCACGGGAGGACTCATGACGACCATCGAAGCGGAGGGCTCCGGGGCCGTTCCCGTCCACGGCTATCACCACCAGAAGGACGAGCACCTCAAGCGGCTGCGCCGGATCGAGGGCCAGATCCGGGGCCTCCAGCGGCTCGTCGACGAAGACGTGTACTGCATCGACATACTCACCCAGGTGTCGGCGAGCACGAAGGCCCTCCAGTCCTTCGCCCTCCAGCTCCTGGAGGAGCACCTGCGCCACTGCGTGGCGGACGCCGCGGTCAAGGGCGGAACCGAGATCGACGCGAAGGTGGAGGAGGCCACGAAGGCCATCGCCCGCCTGCTGCGCAGCTAGTTCCGGCCACGGGGAGCCGTCCCGGGGGACGGTCCCGGGGGACGGCCCCGGGGAGCGGCCGCGCGGAAGGGCTACGGCCCGATCCCCAGCAGCACCTCGTCGATCCGGTCCTGACTCAGCCGATCCTCGGCCGCGGCCGACGCCGCGATGATCAGCTCCCCGCAGAGCTCGATCTCGGCGAGCGCCACCGGGTCCTGCACCGTCGTACCGCCTGCGGGAGTCACGCGTGCCACCTCTCTCTGCCGCCATCGCCCGTCCGGCACCCGGCTTCCCAGCGTAGGGACAGGCGCTCGTGCCGCGCATGACACGGATGGACCATTTCCGGATAGTGGAGCCATGGCCCGGACGTACCGCCCGGGCCGTTCCGGCCGGCTACTCGGCGATCTTCCCCGCGTAAATGTCCCCTTCTGCGGGCAATACGACGGTCACCGGGGTCCCGAACCCGTACAGCAGCGTCGTCGAGGAGACATCGATCACGCCATTCTTGACGTAGGTGAAACGGTGGCGGACCTTCCGCAGACGGCCCTCCTCGTCCAGGTACGCGTCGAAGGGCACGCTGTCCTTGCTGAACCCTTTCGCCGCCGCCTGCAGGGCTTCCTTGACCCCTGAGGAGGCGCTCTGCGCGGCCCGCCCGATGTCCGTCGTCCCCCGGTAGTGGCGCACCTTGGTGCCCGCCACGTCGGTCTCGCCGACGTACGTCACCTCCTGGGCGCCGCGCAGCAGCTCGGCGGCGGCCAGCGGGTCGGTGGCCCCGCCCGTGACGAGGTTCCCGTCGGGGAGGGCCGCGGTGTCGAGGCGGACCCACTTGTCGTCGGGGACCCCGGCGCCCCGGTTCTTCATGTAGAGGGCGCCGGGGACGAGCAGCTCGGTGATCGGCCGGTGCTCGGGCTGTCCCTTGACGTCGGCGGGGAGCATCACCAGCAGCTGGCCCATCCGCTTGCGGAAGTCGACCCCGCCCTCGCCCCGGATGGTCACCCGGGTCCCGCCGGTGGCCATCTCCATCGCCGTACGGGCCTGCGCGCTCCCGGTGGCGGCGAGCGCGTCGGCGGCCCCGCGGACCGCCGCCGCGGGGTCGCCCGGGGGACGGGCGTCGGCCGGGCC
Source organism: Streptomyces sp. NPDC058157 (assembly GCF_042884105.1). NCBI lineage: Bacteria > Bacillati > Actinomycetota > Actinomycetes > Kitasatosporales > Streptomycetaceae > Streptomyces > Streptomyces sp. NPDC058157. Next base: position 16,332 of record NZ_JBHVUQ010000115.1, on the reverse strand, counting down.
GCCGCCGGCCACCGTGCCGCTCGCGGCGCCGCAGCCGCCCAGCGCGGCCACGGTGGCGGCCACACAGACCGCGCGCACCGCCTTGCACGCACGCCGTCGCCACCGCCTGTGCTGGTGCACCACCATCGCCTGCCAACCCCCAACGCATGACCGCTGTTTGCCCGAGGCCCCCACCCGCTCCGGTTAACGAGGTCCGGGGTTTCCCGTAACGGTCCGGAAGTGGCCGGGGGCCGTACCGGCGCCGGGCCGCCCCCGGTACCGTGGAGAGGTGGATCCGCACACCAAGGCGACCCCGATCGCTCCGTTTGCCGCTGTGCCCGACCCGCGTCACCCCGCGGAAGCCGCACAGCCGCCCACCGGACACACGACGAGCACCGCCGAGCGGGGCTCCTTCTGCCTGGCCGTGTGCAGCTGCGGCTGGACCGGCCCGGCCCGCCGCTCGCGCGACCTGGCCCGCAAGGACGCCACCAGACACGGCTCGGACGGCTGACCACCCCTCCCCCACGCACACGCGGCCGGGCGTGTCGCCCGTTCGGCCTTCCCGGCTGGCCGGGGGCGGCGCGACCGGTTGCGCTGGAGGCATGCCAGGAACCGCACCCCGCGTCGCGGCCCTCCTCTGGGCCCTGCTGCTCGCGCTCACCCCGGCCGCGGCGGCCTGGGCCCGCCCCGTGGGCTCGGCGGACGGCCCGGCCGACGTGGCGCTGGCCATCGGGCTCACCGCCGCCGCGGCGACGGTCACCGGCCTGTGGCTGCGCTCCCGCTACCGCCGCGAGGAAGCGGAGCGCCCGGGCGGCGGCAGCGGCGAGGACGGCGACCCGTGACGCCCCGCTCCCGCCCGACGGCGGTCCGGCTGTGCTTCGGCGCGGCGGGCGTGTGCCTGGTGCTGGCGCTCCTGCTCGCGCTCTGGAACCCGTGAAAGGCCCGGCCGCGCCTCAGGCGGCGAGGTCGCTCTCGGCGGGCCGCTGCGCCAGCTCCACCGGCCGGGCCACCACCCGGTCCCCGGCCCGGACGAGCCGCCCCAGGCGGGGGGTGCGCGCCAGGGCGCGGGCCAGCGGGGTCAGCCCGGCCATGGCGAGCGGGGCGAGGAGCAGGACGACGGCGGTGCCGAGCGCGAAGCCCCCGATGACGTCGGTCGGGTAGTGCACGCCCAGGTAGACCCGGCACAGCCCCTCGGCGAGCGCGAGCCCGATCCCGACGAGGCCGAGCCGGCGGTTGGCGAGGAACACCCCGATGCCGAGCGCCATCGCGAGGGTGGCGTGGTCGCTGACGAAGGAGAACCCGGCGTCCGGCCCGACCTGGACGCCGCCGAGGACGTCGAGGCCCTCGTGCGCGACGAACGGCCGGGGCCGCGCCACGAACCCGCGCAGCGGCACGTTCACCATGAGCGCGAGCGCGGCGGCCAGCGGGGCCCACACCAGCGCGGCGAACGACTCGACGGCGGCCGCCTCGTCCTGCCGGCGCGCTCCGCGCCAACACCACAGCACGAGCAGGACCATGGCCAGCGGCAGTCCGTAGGAGGCGAGGAGCCCGACGCCCCGGTCGAGCCATTCGGGGGCGCTGCGGGCGATGCTGTTGATCCGGTACAGCAGGCTGACATCCACATTCGGCCCACCGGTCGTGAGTCCAGCCATGTGCCGCGGCCCCTTGCCTGCCTAGGTCCCGTGTGGACGCACGACGGTGTGCGCCCCTCAAACCCCCCGCCGATCAATCCCCGTGTCCATGGAACGCCCGTACTACCGGGCATGGTTCCACTCTCCACCGGATGATCACGTCAACGTTATCCAAGAGTGACTCATCGTCGCAGCTCAGGGCCTGTGCTTCACGGAGAGCTACGAAGCCTTCGGCGCGGCCGGCGAACGCTCCGGAAGCGCCTCCGCCCCCTCCTTCGTCACCCGGGTCGCACCGAAGTAGTCCGGGGTGTCGATCTTGTCGAACCGGATGACGGCGCCGGTGTACGGGGCGTTGATCATGTAGCCGCCGCCCACGTACAGCCCGACGTGCCGGATCTCCCGGGAGTTCGTCAGATCGTCGGAGAAGAACACCAGATCACCGGGGAGCAGTTCGGCCCGCGAAGGGTGCGACCCGGCGTTGTACTGGTCGTTGGCCACGCGCGGCAGATCGACCCCGACCGTCTCGTACGCCGCCTTGGTCAGCCCGGAACAGTCGAACCGCCCGTTGTCGGCGGCCGTCCCGTCACCGCCCCACAGGTACGGCGTCCCGAGCTGCTTCTGCGCGAAGTACACGGCCCCCGCGGCCTGCTGCGAGGGAGACACCCGCCCGACGGGGCGCTCGAAGGTCTTCGCCAGATCGGTGATCGACTTCACGTACCCCTGGGTCTCCTTGTACGGGGGCACCCCGCCGTACTTGATGACCGCGTACGCACCCGCGTTGTAGGCGGCGAACATGTTCGACGTGGCGTCACCCGGCACCTTGGCCACGTCCTTGGCGAGTTCGCAGTCGTACGAGGCCGCCGACGGGATGGCGTCGTTGGGGTCCCAGATGTCCCGGTCCCCGTCCCCGTCCCCGTCGATCCCGTGGCCCGCCCAGGTGCCCGGGATGAACTGCGCGATCCCGCGCGCGTCGGCCGGGCTGACCGCCTTCGGGTCCCAGCCGCTCTCGGAGTACAGCTGGGCCGCCAGCAGCGCGGGGGTGAGCGCCGGGCACAGGGTGCCCCATTTCTGCACCAGGGCCTGGTACTTGCCCGGCACCGCGCCCTTCACCAGCCCGAGCGGGCGGCCGGAGGCGGAGCCGGCGATGCCCGCCGCGGCCGAGTACGTGCCCACGACGACGAGCACGAGGAAGCCCAGACAGACCCCGACCCCGATTCCGCCTGCCATCCAGAATCTGCGCATCCGTCAACACTCCCCCATCCCCGTCACTTCCACGTGTGAATCGCCCGTGTCGCCGGTCGTACTAACCCACTCGCCAACCCACTCGCTAACCCACTCGGAAGCCCGAGCAGTTGATGCTCGTGTACTTCGTGGGGTCATCCTCGACGTGGTAGAAGACCAGCGTCCAGTCCCCCGGGTCGTTGGCCAGGGGCACGGCGGGGTACGTCCTGCCCCCTTGCACGTGCTCCGCGAAGTCGTCCGGGTAGGTGAGGGTGAGGAACTTCCCGGTGCTCCAGTTGCCGTAGATGTCGACCGGCTTGCTGGTGAAGCCGACCCGCTTGTTGTCCACCTTGAAGGGCATGCCCGTCTCCGCGTCCGTGTCGTGCGGCGACCTGACCGCCACCGACACGTAGTACGGATCGGGCCGGGTCGCGCTCATCTCCGCGTACTTGATGCGCATCTCGACCTTCACGGAGTTCCCCGACACCGTCGCGGTGGTCTGCATGTCCGCGCCGGGCGGCTTCTGCTCGGCCGGCAGGTTGCACTGCCCCTGCCCGTGGGAGGCCAGGAGGGGGTCGGCCGAAGGCTTCCAGAAGTAGTGCGAGATCCGGTTGTCCTCGATGTACGGGGCCGGGGGCCGCGATCCGCCCCCGGAGCCGGCCGACGGGGACGTACCGCCGTCGGCGGGCTCCGCCGGGGGCCGCGCGGACCCCGCCGGGCCCTGGCCGGGAGCCGCGGGGGTCCCCGAGGACGGACCGCCCGCACCGCTCGCCCGGCCGTCCCGCCCGTCGCCGTCGGGCGGGAGCAGCTGCCAGGCCGCCAGCGCCAGCGCCGCGGCCACCGCCGTACCCGCGACGGCCCACGCCGCACGGCGCCCCGTCCGACGGGCCGGCTCCACGGGCGCCCGCCCCGCCTGCGTCGGAACGTACGGGTACCCCGGCCCCCGCGTCCGCATCTCGTGCAGCGGCACCGCCTCCCCCAGCGCCGCCAGCCCCGCGTACACCGGGTCGTCCGCCAGCGCGTCCCGCACACCGCAGCGCCGGATCACCTCCGCCGGATCCGGACGGGCCGCGGGGTCCTTCGCCACGCAGGCCCCGATCAGCGCCGCCAGCTCCGGCTCCACCCCGGCCACGTCGACCGGCTCGTGCACCGCCCGGTACCCCACCGTCGCCGCCGCCCCACCGCCGAAGGGCGGCCGCCCGGTCGCCGCGTACGCCAGCGTCGCACCGAGCGCGAACACGTCGGCCGCCGGTCCCGCTCCACCGCCCAGCAGCACCTCCGGGGCCGTGTAGCCCGGCGTACCGGGCGCCTGCCCGTCCTGGGTCAGGGCCGTCGCACCGACCGCGCTCGCGATCCCGAAGTCGATCAGCTGGGGACCCTGCGCGCCGAGGATGACGTTCTGCGGCTTCAGGTCCCGGTGCGTGACGCCGTACGCGTGCACGCTCGCCAGCCCCTCGGCCAGCGCCGCGCCGAGCCTGCGGCAGGTCTGCGCGGGCAGCGCCCCCCGTGCTCCCACCGCGTCGCCCAGCGTGGGGCCCGCGACGTACTCGGTGGCCAGCCAGAACGGCGCCGACTCCAGCGAGGCGTCGATCAGGTTCGCCGTGTAGGCCGACCGCACCGCCGCCACCGTGCGCGCCTCGCGCCGGAAGCGGGCCAGCGCCTCGGGATGCCCGGTGATCTCCTCGCGCACCACCTTGACGGCCACCAGCCGCCCGCCGGGCGACCGCCCGAGGTACACCTGCCCCATCCCGCCGGCCCCGAGACGGGCCAGCAGCGCATGCGCTCCGATGCGGGCGGGATCGCTCTCCCAGAGTGGCTCCATCCCGCCGAGCCTGCCACACCGACCGGCTTGCCCCGCACGGGGGTTGACCAGGACGGCCGACCGGCTCCCCACCCGCCCGGCGCCCTCACCTCGGCGCCACGAACAGGCTCTGCACCCCCCGCCCGATCGGCCCCTTCTCGTCGTGCAGCCGCGCGTCCGCCAGCCCGATCCCGCCCGCGTCCACGCTCGTCCGCGCCTCGACGCACACCCACTCCCCGACGGGGTGCCGGTGCAGATGGACCGTCAGGTCCCCGTTGACGAAGACGAACCGCCCGAAGTCCATCACCGCCCCGATCCCGTTCCCCGAGTCGGCGGCGACCAGCACCCGGTCCAGCGGCCGGACCGCCTCCCCCGCGACCAGCGGCACGCGCATCCGCATCCAGCAGGTCGCCGGCCCCGGCTCGGTGAAGGCCCCCTCCGTGAACCGGGCCTCCACCGACGTGTGGTACCCCGTCTCCCACGGCACGGGGAGGAACGGCGCCACCGCCGCCTGCCCCGGCGGCGGCACCTGCGCCCCCTGGGCCACCGCCGGCACCGGCTCCCCCGCCACCCTGATCCGCAGCGCCCGCGCCAGCATCACCGGCCCGTCCGCCCCGGCCGGGGTGAGCGCCGCCTCGACCAGCTCGGTGCCCCGCCCCGCCCGCAGCACCGAGGTGGCAACGGCCAGCTCCCCGATCGGCACCGGCCGCAGGATCTCGTACGTGATCCGCGCGACCCTCATGTCCCCGCGCGCCCCGGCCCGCTCCTCCACGGCCCGCCCGAGCAGCGCGGCCGGCGGCCCCGCGTGCTGCGCGCCCGGGTCCCACGGCCCGCGCGTCGCTCCGGTGGCCAGGAAGCGGCCCTCACCGATCCGTTCGTAGAACCCGTCCTCAGCACCCATGCCGCCGCACGCTACCCACAGGTAACCCCCGGCACCAGCCCCGCGCCCCCCTTCAGCGGGCCAGGCCCAGCCCCACCCCGAGCCCCACCAGCACCGACCCGATGGCCCGGTTCAACGCCTTCTGCGCCCTGAGCATCCGCTCGCGCAGCGCCGAGTGCGAGAAGAACAGCGCCACCGCCCCGAACCACACCAGGTGCGCCCCCGACATGAACAACCCGTACCCGGCCTGCCGCCAGGCCGCCGTGTCCGGACCCACCACCTGCGTGAACGTCGACACCACGAACAGCGTCGTCTTCGGATTCAGCACGTTCGTCAGGAACCCCGACCGGAGCGCCCCCAGCCGCGTCAGCTCCGGCTTCGACTCCAGGTCCACGGTCAGCTCGGACCGCGCCCGGAAGGTACGGATCCCGATCCACACCAGGTACGCCGCCCCCGCCAGCTTGATCGCCGTGAACAGCGCCGTCGACGAGGCGATCAGCAGCCCCACCCCGAGCATCGTGTACGAGACGTGCACCAGCACCCCCGCCGCGACCCCCGCCGCCGCGAACAGCCCGGTGGACCTCCCGTACAGGTAGCTGTTGCGCACGACCATCGCGAAGTCCGCCCCCGGACTCACGACGGCGAGCAGCGTAATGACGGCAACCGCGATCACTTCAGTCATGCCCGGATGCTCCCCTCCCCCCGGCAGCCGATCAAGGCCCCCTCAAGCGACAATGGACCGGTGACCAGCTCCCCCCGCCCCGCCCCGCCCGCGCTCCCCCTCCTCCAGGCCGACTGCGCGAACTGCTTCGCGCTCTGCTGCGTCGCCCTGCCCTTCGCCAAGTCGGCCGACTTCGCCGTGAACAAGGCCGCCGGCACCCCCTGCAAGAACCTCCGGCAGGACTTCCGCTGCGGCATCCACACCGGCCTGCGCGACCAGGGCTTCCAGGGCTGCACGGTCTTCGACTGCTTCGGCGCGGGCCAGCAGGTCTCCCAGGTCACCTTCGAGGGCCGCGACTGGCGCACCCACCCCGACACCCGGCAGGCGATGTTCGAAGCCTTCCCGGTCATGCGCCAGCTCCACGAACTCCTCTTCTACCTCTCCGCGGCCCTCGACCTCCCCGCGGCCACCCCCCTCCACCCCGCCCTGCGCGAGCTCCTCACCACGACGGAAGCCCACACCCGGGCCGACGCGGACGCCCTCACCGCCCTCGACGTCCCCGCCCTCCGCCAGGAGGTCAACACCCTCCTCCTCAAGGCGAGTGAACTCGCCCGCGCCAAGAGCCCGGGCCGCAAGAAGAACCACCGCGGAGCCGACCTGATGGGCGCCCGCCTCGCCGGAGCCGACCTGCGCGGCGCCAACCTCCGCGGCGCCTACCTGATCGCCGCCGACCTCGGACGCGCCGACCTCCGCGGCGCCGACCTGATCGGCACGGACCTGCGCGACACCAACCTCCGCGGCGCCGACCTCCGCGACACCCTCTTCCTCACCCAGCCCCAGCTGAACGCCGCCCGGGGCGACGCCGCGACCCGCATCCCCGGCCACCTCACCCGCCCCGCCCACTGGAGCTGACCCCCGCCCGGCAGGCCCCCCGGCGCCCGCCCCACCCCCGTGCGCCCCGCACGCACCCGCACGCCCCCCGAGCGCCACGACCGCGCCACACCCACGGCGCGCCACCGCCCGACCCGCCAGTCATTGCCCGAGGTCACCCCCCGTGATACACAGAGTGACCAGGTCAGGCCATGCGTACGACCGCACACCCGCGCACACACGGCCCGACACCCGGGACATCGGGTAAAGAGACCGGCCAAGTCGACGACGGCCGACGTTTCATCAGCGAAGATAGTGCGTGACCCCTGCCATCGGGCACGGGCTACCGGAACTACCCATACAGGGGCGGTGAGTTACATGATCCTGGCAGCCGAAAAGGGCGACATCACCACCATCATCGGCGGAATCGCCCCGAACTGGGGGCCGTTCGGCAGTCTCGGCAACGAAGCGAAGGTCATGATCGAGGTCATCATGGCCGTGGCGATCCTCCTCTGCCTCGGCATCGCCATCTGGGGCGCCGCCAAGCAGCGCATCGGCGCCACCGCACTGCGCGACACCTTCAGCGCGGAACAGGGCAAGGGCCTGATCGTGGCCGGGCTCACCGGAGTCTTCATCATCGGCTCCCTCGGCACCCTCTTCACGATCGTCTACGGAATGGCCGTCTAGCACGACCACCGCGGCCGGCCGCACCCTGATGAGGAATCACCACACCGCGCCTGCGCGGGAACGAGCGCTACCGTCGTACGACGCGGAGGGGGCGGACGACAGGCAATGAGCAACGACGACCAGTACGGCGGGGGCGCCGTCGGCGGAACGGGCCAGACCCGCACCCGCCTCCCGGACTCCCCCTCCGACCCCTACGGCACCCCCCGCCGCACCCCCCGCGCCTCGCGCGGCCTGATCACTGTGGTCGGTGTCGTGGTCCTGCTCCTCGCCGCCATCGCCTTCGCGAACCGCTCCCAGGACACCCCCGAACCCCCCACCTCGAACAAACCCCCCACCACCAACCCCACCGCCCCCACGGGCACGGCCCCGGTCACCACCAAGTCCGCCGGCATCCCCAAGGGCTTCGCCCACGACGAACAGGGCGCCCAGTCGGCGGCCGCGAACTACACGGTGGCCCTCAACTCCGACGGCATGCTCAAGAAGGACGTCCGCCACACCCTCATGGACGCCGTCTACACCCCGGAGGCGGCGGCCCAGCGCAAGGGCCAGCAGGACAACGCCTACTCCCCCGCCTTCTTCGCCGCCCTCGGCCTCGACGCGAACGGCAACGCCCCCCAGGGCAACACCTTCGTCACCCGCGCCGTCCCCGTCGGCACCCGCGTCGAGAGTTTCGGCCCCGCCAACGCCAAGGTCTCCGTCTGGTACATGGCCCTGGTCGGCATGACCGGCGCCAAGTCCACCACCCCGGTGAGCACCACCTGGAAGACCTGGACCTTCGAACTGACCTGGGCGGGGGACGACTGGAAGGTCGCCTCCGACAGCCAGCAGGACGGGCCCGCCCCGGTCCCCGGCGACGTACCCGCCTCCACGTCCGACGACATCAGCAAGGCCGTCCAGGAGTTCGGAGGGTTCACCTATGCCCGGTAGCCGCCCCGGCACGCCCAGCCGCGCCGGCAGCACCCTCCGTGCCGCCGCCACCCGTGCCCCCTTGCGCATCGCCGCGACCCTGACCACCCTTCAAACGGCGCTCGTGCTGCTGTCCGCCCGCGCCTTCGCCGCCCCCAGCCCGAACCCGACCCCCTCCGGGTCCCCGTCGGCATCCCCCTCCGGCACCCCGACACCGTCCAAGTGCGAAGGCGTCATCGGCACCCTCAAGGAGGCCTGCGAACGCCAGGCCGGCGGCGCGAGCCCCGGCACCGGCTCCAGCACCGGACTCTCGCCGAACAGCCCCACCGACGCCCTCAACCCCCTCGCCTCCCTGGCCCGCGGCTGCGCCGACGCCGCCGCCTGGATCGTCGGGAAGCTCAGCGAAGCCGTCAAGGGCACCGCCAACGTCGACTTCACCAACGCCGCCTTCCTCCAGCAGTACGCCGTCGTCTTCGCCGCCAGCACCGTCCTCACCCTCGTCCTCTGGCTCCTGGCCGTAGCCAAGCGCGCCATCCGCGGCGTCCCCCTCTCCACCGCCCTCTCCGAAGCCATCGGCTTCCTCTGGCTCACCGTCCTCGCCTCCGCCTTCACCCCCCTCATCCTCTACACCGTCGTCTCCGCCACCGACGGCGTCACCGACGTCATCGCCTCCGCCACCGGCAGCCAGAGCGACGTCTTCTTCGGCTCCTTCACCGACGCCCTCAAGAAGGGCGACGACATCGGCGGCGGCCCGATCATGCTGATCGTCGTCGCCCTCGTCACCGTCCTCGCCGCCGGCGTCCTCTGGCTCGAGCTCGTCATCCGCGCCGCCCTCCTCTACGTCGGCGCCCTCCTCGGCACCGTCGTCTACGCCGGACTCGTCGACCGCAACATGTGGGGCCACGTCCGCCGCTGGGCCGGCATCATGATCGCCGTCATCCTCGTGAAGCCGGTCATCGTCATCGTCCTCGGCCTCGCCGGCGCCCTCGCGGGCAACAAGGGCCCCAACGCCTTCTCCGCCGTCGTCTCCGGCCTCGCCATCATCCTCCTGGCGATCTTCGCCTCCGCCATGATCTACCGCTTCGTCCCCGGCTTCGGCGACGAGATCGCCTCCGCCCGCAGCAACCGCAAGCAGGCCACCGACGGCGCCCAGGCAGCCGCCGTCATCAGCTCCCCGGCCTCCCTCGTCTCCCAGGGCATCAAGACCCACAGCAGCCGCGGCGGCGCCCACCGCGCCGGAGGCGGCGGCCCCACCGGCGGCGACGCCAACCAGATCTCCGGAGGCATGGCCGCCCACAGCAGCCGCGGCTCCGGCGGCGGGACCGGCGGCGGGAGCGTCCCGCCCGCCGCACCCCCGCCCCGCACCGGCCAGAGCACGAGCACGAGGAACACAGGAGGTGACGGGCGTTGACGACCCAGTCCCACCAGCTCCACCCCATCGCGCCCCGCCGCACGTATCTCATCGGCCGGGCCCGGCCGAACGCGATCGTCGGCAAGAACCGCGAAACCGGCGAGATCGCCCTGATCATCGTCGGCGCGTTCCTCGGCATGATGAGCGGACTGCTCGTCCCCGACCTCACCCTGCGCATCGTCAGCCTCGCCGGCTTCCCGCTGCTCGCCCTCGCCGCCGTGTACGTCCCCTACAAGGGCCGCACCTTCTACCGGTGGTTCGAGATCAGCCGCAGCTACAAGCGCACCCTGCGCCGCGGCACCACCTACCGCTCCTCCGCCATGGAGGCCGGCACCCGCGCCGCCGACGGCCGCGAGGTCGAGGTCGGCCCGCCCCCCGGCATCGGCCGCATCAACTGGCTCGCCGCCCCCTTCGGCCCCGACGAGATCGCCGTCCTCCTCCACGCCGACCGCCGCACCGTCACCGCCGCCATCGAGATCGAAGGCCCCGGCGTCGGCCTGCGCGACAGCGAGGACCAGGAAGCCCTCGTCGACCGCTTCGGCACCCTCCTCAAGCACGTCGCCAACGGCGACGGCTTCGTCACCCGCCTCCAGATGCTCGCCCGCACCCTCCCCGCCGACCCCGACGCCCACGCCAAGGACGTCGCCCAGCGCGGGGACGCCACCGCCGCCACCTGGCTGCGCGACTCCTACGACCAGCTCCAGTCGATGGTCTCCACCTCCTCGGAGCAGCACCGCGCCTACCTCGTCGCCTGCATGCACTACACCCGCGAGCTCGCCGCCGAGGCCACCACCATCGCCCGCGCCGGCAGCACCAAGGGCCGCAAGCTCGACCGCGACGCCGGCCTCGCCATCGTCATGGCCCGCGAGCTCACCGACATCTGCGCCCGCCTCGCCGAAGCCGACATCCGCGTCCGCCAGCCCCTCGGCCAGGGACGTCTGTCCTCCCTCGTGCACTCCATGTACGATCCGGACCACCCGATCGACCACATCCAGGCCATGACCAAGCGCAACGCCTGGCCCGCCGAGCTCGACGCCGTGGAGCCCACCTACCTCCAGGCCAAGACCCGCGAATCCTCCACCCGCGCCCCCTGGTGCCACGCCACCGCCTGGGTCAAGGAATGGCCGATGACCCCCGTCGGCGTGAACTTCCTGGCGCCCCTCCTCGTCCACACCCCGGACGTCATCCGCACCGTCGCCGTCACCATGGACCTCGAACCCACCGAGATCGCCATCGAGCGCATGCTGACGGAGAAGACGAACGACGAGGCCGACGCCTCCCGCGCCGCCAAGATGAACCGCACGGTCGACCCCCGCGACATCGCCGCACACGGCCGGCTCGACCAGAGGGGTGAAGATCTCGCCAGCGGCGCTGCCGGGGTCAACCTCGTCGGGTACATCACGGTGTCCTCCCGTTCCCCCGAAGCCCTCGCCCGCGACAAGCGCACCATCCGCGCCTCCGCCGGCAAGTCCTACCTGAAACTCGAGTGGTGCGACCGCGAGCACCACCGCGCCTTCGTCAACACCTTGCCGTTCGCCACCGGCATCCGCCGCTAGCTGGAAGGGAACAGCCGCCATGCGAGATCCCATGTCCGCGCTGACGGACGCCTTCACCAGCTTCCTCTTCGGCAAGGTCGAGACCACCCGCCTGCCCGTCCGCACCTCCACCGGCCAGGCCCAGGCCGTCTACCTGCCCACCGCCGCCCCCGGCCTCGGCGACTCCGGCGTGATCATCGGCCGCGAGGTCTACAGCGGCAAGGGCTACATCTACGACCCCTTCCAGCTCTACGGCCAGCAGCTCCCGGCCCCCCACTGGCTCGTCCTCGGCGAATCCGGCAACGGCAAGTCGGCCCTCGAAAAGACCTACGTCCTGCGCCAGCTCCGCTTCCGCGACCGCCAGGTCGTCGTCCTCGACGCCCAGGGCGAAGACGGCGTCGGCGAATGGAACCTCATCGCGGAAGCCCTGGGGATAACCCCCATCCGCCTGGACCCCATCGCCGCCAACGACGGCGGGATCCGCCTCAACCCCCTCGACCCGGCGATCACCACGACCGGCCAGCTCGCGCTGCTCCGCACCATCATCGAAGTGGCGATGGGCCACGGCCTGGACGAACGCTCCGGCTTCGCCCTCAAGGTCGCGCACGCCTACGTCGTCGACACCATCCAGGACCGCCAGCCCGTCCTCACCGACATCGTCGAGCAGCTGCGCCACCCCGAGCCCGAGTCCGCCCTCGCGATGAACGTCGACATAGACGACGTGCGGGCCTGGGGCCTCGACGTCGCGCTCGTCCTCGACCGGCTCGTGGACGGCGACCTGCGCGGCATGTTCGACGGCCCCACCACGGTCGGCATCGACCTCGACGCCCCCCTGATCGTCTTCGACCTCTCCCACATCGACCGCAACTCCATCGCCATGCCCATCCTCATGGCGATCGTCGGTGTGTGGCTGGAACACACCTGGATCCGCCCGGACCGGAAAAAACGGATCTTCCTGGTCGAAGAGGCCTGGCACATCATCAACAGCCCGTTCGTGGCCCAGCTGTTCCAGCGCCTGCTCAAGTTCGGCCGCCGCCTCGGCCTCTCCTTCGTCGCCGTCGTCCACCACCTCTCCGACGTCGTCGACGGAGCCGCCGCCCGCGAGGCCGCGGCCATCCTCAAGATGGCCTCGACCCGCACCATCTACGCCCAGAAGGCCGACGAGGCCCGCGCCACGGGCCGCGTCCTGGGCCTCCCGCGCTGGGCCGTCGAAATCATCCCGACCCTCACCCCCGGCATCGCCGTCTGGGACGTCAACGGCAACGTGCAGGTCGTCAAACACCTGATCACCGAGACCGAACGCCCCCTCGTCTACACCGACCGCGCGATGACGGAGTCCTCCACGCCCCAGCAGCTCCCCGAGGACCTGCTGGCCGCGGAACTCGAAGCGGAGGAACGCGCCCTGTACATCGAACGCCAGCGGGGCGCCGGCCCCGGATCCGCGACCACGGTGGCCTGAGCGCCATGCACGACGCCAGAGGTACGGAGCCCCGCCCGCGCGGCGGCGGCATCCCCGACGGAGCACTGGTCGGCCTCCTGGCCTTCCTCCTCGGCCTCGCCGTCCTGGTCTGGTCGGCCACCGGCCTGGCGGCCCTCTTCGCCAAGGGCGCCTGGCCGGCCACGGTCACCTTCACCCGCACCCCGGGCGCCGTCCGCGCCCTGATAACGCAACCCCACGACATCCCTGCCGCCTGGCCCGACACCGCCCCGGCGGCCCTGTCCGGCTGGGGCCTGTTCTGGGGCCTGTTCATCAGCCAGCTCCTGGTCCTCCTGGTCCTCACGATCTTCACCCTGGGCGTGGTCACCCGAACGAAGGCCCGCCGAGCCGCTGCAAGACAACACGCGAAAACCCCGGCCCCAGCCGACACACCACGCCCGGAACCCGAACCGACCACACCCCGCGTCCACACCCCGGCCCCGACCGAGAACCACGGCCCGAGCCAGGACCACGGCCCGGGCCAGATCCCAGGACCGACTCCGGGACCCGTCCCGGGCCAGCACTCAACCGCGTACCCGCAGCCTGCCCCGGGCCCGGCCCCGACCCCGGGCTCCGCCCCCGGCCGGCCCTCAACCGCGTACCCGCAGCCGACCAAGACCCCGGGCCCTGACTCCTACTCCGACTCCGCCCCGGCCCTCCACACGGCCCGGCGAGACCCCTCGCACGCGCACCTCCACACGGACTCACCCCCCGGAACGGCCCCCACCCCAGAGGGCGTCGCCACACCGCACAGGGACGCACTCGCGGGCCCCGGCACGGACCCGAACGCGAAGCACGCGCCCGCCCAATCCCTGCACACGGCACCCGCCACGCACCCGGCCCCCGAACACCCCCACCCGGCGACGACCCCGGCCGGCGTCCACCTGCCCCACCTCCACCAGGCGGAGCCACCCGCGTACCCCGAAGCCCGTCCCGCCGCCCAGGAGGCCTACCGCTACGGCTTCGGCTATGCCCCGGCCGCCCGCCCCACCACACCGCCGCCGGCCCACCGCGTCGCCTACGCACCCCCCGCCGAACGGCTCCACCTCGCCGCCCAGGCCGTCTCCGCCGCCGAGGGCGCCGTCCTGGTGGTCACGTCCTCCCCCGCCCTCTGGCAGGACACCAAGGACGCCCGCGCCAAGCTCGGCCCGGTCCTCCTCTACGACCCCTCGCACCTGTGCGACACCCCGGCCCGCATCCACTGGAACCCCGCCGACGGCTGCGCCGACCGCGACACCGCCGCCGCCCGGGCCATCGCCCTGCTGGCCGCCGTACGCCCCCAGGCCCGCCTCGACGCGGCCGTCGCCGACACCGCCGAAACCCTCGTCCGCAGCTGGCTCCAGGCGGCCGCCCTCGACGGCCTCCCGTTCAAGCAGCTGGCCCGGTGGGCCCAGGGCAACGGCTCCCAGGAACCGGTACGGATCCTCCGCACCCACCCCCAGGCCGCCCCGGGCGCCGCCGGCGAACTCGAGAGCGCCCTCATCGCCCATCCCGAACGCAGGGAGCAGGCCCAGTACCTGACGGCCCGCGCCCTGTCCTGCCTGACGTCGGTCCACATCCGCGAGGCCTGCAACCCGAATCGAACGGACGCCCTCACGCTCGCATCGTTCGCGGCCGAAGGGGGCACCCTCTACGTAGTGGGTGAGCCCCTGGAAGACCCGCGCACCCGGCCGGGTGCGATGCCCCTGCTCACCGCACTCGCCTCGCACGTGGTCGAGCACGGCCGCCGCATGGCCGCACGGTCATCCCACGGTCGGCTCGACCCACCAATGACGCTGGTCCTGGAGGACGTGGCGGCCGTCGCCCCCGTCCCCCGGCTCCCCGACCTCCTCACGGACGGGAAGCTCCCCCTCCTGGCCCTGTGCCGCAGCCGCGAACAGGCCCGCGCCCGCTGGCCGGAGTGGCCGCTCGCCTAGGACCCGCTACGGCCTCGTGAAGAGGTACTCGTGCTCCTTGGCGGACGGCTCATCCGGCTTCGGGATCACCAGCCCGCTCGGCCGGAACCCGAACCGCCGGTAGAACCCGGCGGCCCGCTCGTTCTCCTCGTGCACGAACAGCCGCGCCCGCCCCAGCACCGGCTCCTCCCGCGCCCACACCCACTCCAGGGCCGCCTCGAACAGCGCCTCGGTGAGCCCGCTGCCCCGCTGCTCGGGCCGCACGAACACGCCGACGACGTGCGCCTGGTCGACCTCGACGACCTGCTCGAGGAAGTCGCTGGTCCCCGCGTCCTCGATGAACACGGACACGGATCCGTCCCACCGCCCGTCGGGCGCCTCGGCGATGATCTGCGCGACGTGCACCCCCTCGGCCGCGCCGGCCGCCCGCTCCTGCCAGAACTCGTCGGACTTGGCGGCCGCCTGCTCATAGGTCTCGAGAAAGGCCAGCGGCGCGGCCGGATCCCGTAGCGCGTCCAGCCGCAGCTCCCTGACCTTCTCCCACTCGTCAGCCCGAACGGCCCGGATCACATGCTGCGTCTTCTGTTCCATAACCACGCATCCAAACGCCCCGATCACTGCAGGTCAACGTGATATCCGTGCCCGAGGTCCACGGGACACCGGTACACCCTCAACTCCCCGCCCCCACCGACGTCCAGCCCGCTCACGTCCCCACTGGACACGGTCAGCAACAACTCGCCCGACACCTCACAGGCCGAGCACGCGTACGCGCAAGGGTCGGTGGTGCTCCACCAGGCCCGCCCCCCGAGCTTCCACACGTCGTACCGACTGACCGGCCGCCCCTCGACGGCCTCCTCGACCCCGACCGCACAGGCCCGCGGCACCAGCCACTCCTCGAACCGCACAGGCGGTACACCGGCACGCTGCCGACACCCCTCCGTCTCAGCGACCCGCCGCCACACCGGAAGAACCACGGGCGCCCCTTCGGCCTGCCCCGGCGCATCCGAGCCCCAGTGCTCGTTGGGGCACCACAACAGCTGGAACAGGTCCACCCCCTCCGGCCACCACGCCCCGGGCACATCCCGCCGGTATAGCTGGAGCACCGGCACCATCGCGCAGGGATTCCTCCCCGACCCGTCCTGGTCGTCCGGTACCAGGCACTCCGGCCATGCCTCGTCGGCCGGCCAAGCCAATGGCCCACCGATCGAACTCTCGCCGGCCATGCCCGGACCCTAAACGCAGAAAAGCCCCGCACCATGACTGGTGCGGGGCTTTCCCACAATGATTGTTCGGCGGCGTCCTACTCTCCCACAGGGTCCCCCCTGCAGTACCATCGGCGCTGAAAGGCTTAGCTTCCGGGTTCGGAATGTAACCGGGC
>NZ_JBHVUQ010000114.1:0-25075 GCF_042884105.1 Streptomyces sp. NPDC058157 | reverse complement strand
AGGCCCCCGCCGGGCCTGCGCCGACGGCCCCGGCCGGGCGGCCCCCGCCAGGAGGGGCCTCGAACATCGGGCCGGATGGTCGTAGCATCCGGCCATGCCGAATGGTCAGCACGGACAGCCCTCGCCCGAGCAGCCCCCCGCCGGAGGCCAGTGGTACCCCCCGGAGTGGCCCGCCCGCATCCGCGCCCTCGCGGAAGGCGCCCTCGTCCCGGCGGAGCCCCGGCGCGCCGCCACGGTGATGCTGCTCCGCGACACCCCCGCCGGCCCCGCCGTGCACATGCTGCGCCGCCGCGCCTCGATGGCGTTCGCCGGCGGCGCCTACGCCTACCCCGGCGGCGGGGTCGACCCCCGCGACGAGGACCACCACATCGGCTGGGCCGGCCCGGACCAGGAGCAGTGGGCGGCCCGCCTCGGCACCGACGCCGCCACCGCCCAGGCCATCGTCTGCGGCGCGGTCCGCGAGACCTTCGAGGAGGCCGGCGTCCTCCTCGCCGGGAAGACCCCCGACACCGTGGTCGGCGACACCACCGGGGACGACTGGGAGGCCGACCGCGAGGCCCTCGTCGGCCGCGAGCTGTCCTTCGCCGAGTTCCTCGACCGCCGCGGCCTGCTGCTGCGCTCCGACCTGCTCGGGGCCTGGGCCCGCTGGATCACCCCCGAGTTCGAGCCGCGCCGCTACGACACGTGGTTCTTCGTCGCCGCCCTCCCGGAGGGCCAGCGCACCCGCAACGCCTCCACCGAGGCCGACCGGACCGTGTGGATCCGCCCGCAGGACGCCGCCGCGGGCTACGACGCGGGCGAGCTGCTGATGATGCCGCCCACCATCTCCACCCTGCGCTCCCTGGAGCCGTACCGGGCCGCCGCCGACGCCCTCGCGGCGTCCGGCGCGCAGGACCTCACCCCGGTCCTGGCCGAGGCCGCGCTGGAGGACGGCGTGGTCGTGCTCAGCTGGCCGGGCCACGACGAGTTCACCAAGCGCGTCACCCTCGGAGGAGACCCCGCATGACCGACGCAGCCGCCCTGCCCGGCCAGCCCCGCGGGGCGGTCGTCTCCGGACCGGCCACCGCCCGGGCCGTCAACGTCCTGGCCCCCAACCCCTCGGCCATGACCCTGGACGGCACCAACACCTGGCTGGTCTCCGAACCCGGCTCCGACCTCGCCGTCGTCATCGACCCCGGCCCCCTCGACGAGGCGCACCTGCGGGCCGTCGTCGCCACCGCCGAGCGGGCCGGCAAGCGCGTCGCGCTCACCCTCCTCACCCACGGCCACCCCGACCACGCCGAGGGCGCCGGCCGCTTCGCCGAGCTGACCGGCACCAAGGTGCGGGCCCTGGACCCGGCGCTGCGCCTGGGCGACGAGGGCCTGGCCGCCGGGGACGTGATCCGCACCGGCGGCCTGGAACTGCGCGTCGTACCCACCCCCGGGCACACCTCGGACTCCCTCTGCTTCCACCTGCCGGCCGACCGGGCCGTGCTGACCGGCGACACCATCCTGGGCCGCGGCACCACCGTCGTCGCCCACCCCGACGGTCGGCTGGGCGACTACCTGGACTCCCTGCGCCGCCTGCGCTCCCTCACCGTCGACGACGGGGTCCACACCGTGCTGCCGGGCCACGGGCCGGTCCTGGAGGACGCGCAGGGCGCCGTGGAGTACTACCTGGCCCACCGCGCCCACCGGCTCGCCCAGGTCGAGACGGCGGTGGAGGACGGCCTGGTCACCCCCGAGGCGGTCGTCGCCCACGTCTACGCGGACGTGGACCGCTCGCTGTGGCCCGCCGCCGAATGGTCCGTCCGGGCGCAGCTCGAGTACCTTCGGGATCACGGACTGATCCCGGGGGGACCTGAATGAACACGCTGTACGTCCTGCTGGCGCTGCTCGCGGCCGCGGGGTGGATCACCTCCACGGTGACCCTGCGGATGCGCGCCCTGCAGGACCGGGCGGACCGGCTGGAGCGGCGGCTCGGCCTGGTGCTGGAGCACCTGGGCATCGAGGAGCCGGAGCCGGCCGGGCTGGACGGCGTACGCGCGCTGATGCGCGAGGGCCGGACCGTCTCGGCGATCAAGGCCTACCGCGAGATCACCGGCGCGGGCCTCGCGGAGGCCAAGCAGGCCGTGGAGTCCCTCGACCTCAAGGTCTAGGTCCAACCCTCCGGGCGCGGGGTCTTCGTGCCGTGCCGGGCCCCGTACTCCGCCGCCAGCCACGGGCCGAGGTCGTCCAGGTAGCGGCGGGCCACGGCGGGGTCCGCGACCGGCTCCAGGGCCACGGCGGCCGCCTCGCGCAGCTGCGCCGCCCGCTCGGGGTAGTAGCGGCCGAAGACCTGCGCGGACTCGGTGAGGTCGCTGGTCCAGCCGCCCCACTCGGGCATGACCAGCGTGAAGGCGGTCCGCACCAGGTGCCGCGAGAAGAACCGGTTCATCCGGCGGAACTCGACGGGCTCCGAGGCCGCCTCGAACCGGGCCCGCCACCGGGGCAGCAGGGCGGCCAGGTCGCCGTTGGTCTCGCGGGCGAGCAGGCTGTCGGGACGGTAGCGGGGCAGGTGCTCGGCCAGGTCGGCGCCGAGCAGCGGGGTGCACAGGCAGGCCAGGAACCAGCCCAGGTCGTAACGTTCCTGCTCGCTCAGCAGCCGGTCCTTGCCGTACAGCAGGATCCCGGCGCCGTCGATCTGCGCGAAGTCCTGGTCGAGCCCGCGGCCCAGCACCTCGGCGGTGTGCCGGTCCTCGTCGGTGGGTTCCCGCTGCAGGGCGATCAGCAGGTCGAGGTCGGAGCGCCCGGGGCGGGCGGTGCCGCGCGGGACGGATCCGTACAGGTAGGCGCTGTGGAGCCGGTTCCCGTACGCCTCCACGAGCCGGCCGCGCGCGGCGGCGACGAGGTCCGCGAACGCGGGCTGGACCCGGCCGAGGGAGCCCTCCCGCTCGAAGTACCCGCCCGCGTCCAGCCCTCTGAGATCCATGCGCCCCACTGTGCCCGGCGCACGCCCCGGGGCGCGGGCATTTACGGCCGGTGGCCCGTCCCGCGCCGCGGACGCCCGTCCCGTGCCGCGGAACGCGCGGAGGGGCCCCGTCCGACACCCGGACGGGGCCCCTCCGCAGGACTGCCTGCCGCGTCAGCGCGAGCGCTTGGCGAGCCGCTCCACGTCCAGCAGGATCACGGCGCGCGCCTCCAGGCGCAGCCAGCCGCGGCCCGCGAAGTCGGCGAGCGCCTTGTTCACGGTCTCGCGCGAGGCGCCGACGAGCTGGGCGAGCTCCTCCTGCGTGAGGTCGTGGACGACGTGGATGCCCTCCTCCGACTGCACGCCGAAGCGGCGCGACAGGTCGAGGAGCGCGCGGGCCACGCGGCCCGGGACGTCGGAGAAGACCAGGTCGGACATCTGGTCGTTGGTCTTGCGCAGGCGCCGGGCGACGGCGCGCAGCAGCGCGGTGGCGACCTCGGGCCGGGCGTTCAGCCAGGGCTGGAGGTCGCTGTGGCCGAGGCCGAGGAGCTTGACCTCGGTCAGGGCGGTGGCGGTGGCGGTGCGCGGGCCCGGGTCGAACAGCGACAGCTCGCCGATCAGCTCGCCGGGGCCGAGGACGGCCAGCATGTTCTCGCGGCCGTCGGGGGAGGTGCGGTGCAGCTTCACCTTGCCCTCGGTCACGACGTACAGCCGGTCACCGGGGTCGCCCTCGTGGAACAGGGCGTCGCCGCGTGCGAGGGTCACCTCGCCCATGGAGGCGCGGAGCTCCGCGGCCTGCTCGTCATCGAGCGCCGCGAAGAGCGGGGCGCGCCGCAGAACGTCGTCCACGAGTCTCTCTCCTATGTCGACCGGCCAGTGGGGACCGTTCCCCATTTTGCCGGACGGCTCAAACAGTGCGATCAATCACAAGGATGCCGGACGGACGGGCGTGCTGTGCGGCGAGAGGCCGATCGGGGTGGTGTTACCTGAGGTCCGGGCGGGGTGTCAGCGCCCGGCCTTAGGCTGGCCGGGTGTCCAATAAGCCGGTGAGAGCACAGGCCAAGGGGTCCGCGGGAGTGACGGCGGCCCAGAATTCAGCCGTGGGCGAACAAGCCCCTGCGGCGGCGTCCGAAACGCCCCGACCTGCCCCCCAGGGCAAAGCTTCGGCCAAGAAATCGCAGCCCGTGAAGCAGGTCGTCGGGGCCGCACGGCCGCGCCCCGCCGCCAAGCCCGAGTCCCGCCTGGCCATGATCCGCCGGGCCCGCCGCATCAACCGCGAGCTCGCCGAGGTGTACCCGTACGCCCATCCGGAGCTGGACTTCCGCAACCCCTTCGAGCTCCTGGTCGCCACCGTCCTCTCGGCGCAGACCACCGACCTGCGGGTGAACCAGACGACCCCGGCCCTCTTCGCCGCGTACCCGACCCCCGAGGACATGGCGGCGGCCGCGCCGGAGGAACTGGAGGAGATCATTCGGCCGACCGGGTTCTTCCGGGCGAAGGCGAAGTCCCTCCTCGGCCTCTCGCAGGCCCTGCGGGACGACTTCGGCGGCGAGGTGCCGGGCCGCATGGAGGACCTGGTCAAGCTGCCGGGCGTCGGCCGCAAAACGGCGAACGTGGTCCTCGGCAACGTCTTCGGGGTCCCCGGGATCACCGTCGACACCCACTTCGGACGGCTGGTGCGCCGGTTCAAGTGGACCGAGCAGGAGGACCCGGAGAAGGTCGAGGCGGAGATCTGCGGGATCTTCCCCAAGAGCGAGTGGACGATGCTCTCGCACCGCGTCGTCTTCCACGGCCGCCGGATCTGCCACGCCCGCAAGCCCGCCTGCGGCGCCTGCCCCATCGCCCCGCTCTGCCCGGCCTACGGGGAGGGCGAGACCGACCCGGAGAAGGCGAAGAAGCTGCTGAAGTACGAGAAGGGCGGCCAGCCGGGCCAGCGGCTCTCTCCGCCCCCGGACTACCCGGGCCTGCCCGCCGCGCCCCTGGGGGCCCGTACGGAGGCCTGAGCGGGGCACGGGTGCCGCCGGGGGCGTGCGGCGCGGCCGCCGCGCGCCCCCGGCGGAACGAATCGGTACCCGGGCCGCGTTCAGCGGACGGGGAGAACACGGACACAGGGGTTGCCCATGACGCGCGGTACGCAGGACGAGACCACGGCCGAGGCCGGGCACCGGGCCGACGGCCTGGAGCTGACGACGGCCGGCCTGCCCGGCTGGCTGGGCCCCGTCGTCGAGGCGGCCCGGACGATCCGGCCCCGCCAGCTCAGCCGCTTCCTGCCCCCCGAGGACGGCCGGGGCCGCCAGTCCGCCGTGCTGATCCTCTTCGGGGAGGGCCCGCGCGGCCCCGAGATCCTGCTCCAGGAGCGCGCCGGCACCCTCCGCTCGCACGCGGGCCAGCCCTCCTTCCCGGGCGGCGCCCTCGACCCGCAGGACGGCGACCCGCACACCACCGGCCCGCTGCGCGCCGCGCTGCGGGAGGCCGAGGAGGAGACCGGGCTGGACCCGGCGGGGGTGCAGCTGTTCGGCGTGCTGCCCCGGCTCTACATCCCGGTCAGCGAGTTCGTCGTGACCCCGGTGCTCGGCTGGTGGCGGGAGCCCTCGCCGGTCGGCCCGGTGGACCCGGCGGAGACCGCCCGGGTCTTCACGGTGCCCGTGGCGGATCTCACGGACCCCGCCCACCGGGTCACCGTGGTCCATCCGAGGGGCCATCAGGGGCCCGCTTTCACCGTGGAATCGGCCCTGGTCTGGGGTTTCACCGCCGGGGTCATCGACCGGATCCTGCACTTCGCCGGATGGGAACGCCCGTGGGACCGCTCACGTCAGGTCCCGCTCGACTGGCACGCATGAGACGGTGACCCTCGTGAACGTGCTGGACATCCTGTTGCTGCTCGCGGCCGTGTGGTTCGCGATCGTCGGTTACCGCCAGGGCTTCGTCGTCGGCATCCTGTCGGTGATCGGCTTCCTGGGCGGTGGCCTCATCGCCGTGTCCCTGCTCCCGCTGATCTGGGACCGGGTGACGGACAACGGCACCCAGGTGTCCACCACGGTCGTGGTGATCGCCGTCGTGGTCATCATCATCTGCGCCTCGATCGGCCAGGCCCTGACCACCCATCTGGGCAACCGGCTCCGGCGCCACATCACCTGGTCGCCGGCCCGCGCGCTCGACGCGACCGGCGGCGCCCTGGTCAACGTCGTCGCGATGCTGCTGGTCGCCTGGCTGATCGGCTCCGCGCTGGCCGGCACCTCGCTGCCCACCCTGGGCAAGGAGGTCCGCAACTCCAAGGTGCTGCTGGGCGTGTCGCGCGTGCTGCCCACCCAGGCGAACACCTGGTTCTCCGACTTCAGCTCCACCCTCGCCCGCAACGGCTTCCCGCAGGTCTTCAGCCCGTTCTCGAACGAGCCCATCACCGAGGTGAAGCCGCCCGACCCGGCACTCGCCGGCAGCGCCGTCGCCCAGCAGGCCAGGCTCTCGATCGTGAAGGTCGTCGGCACCGCGCCCAGCTGCAGCAAGGTCCTGGAGGGCACCGGTTTCGTCTTCGCGCCCGGCAAGGTGATGACCAACGCGCATGTCGTCGGCGGGGTCATGGAGCCGACCGTGCAGGTCGGCGGCGAGGGCAAGCTCTACGACGGCAAGGTGGTGCTCTACGACTGGGAGCGCGACATCGCCGTCCTGGACGTGCCGAAGCTGCGCGCCCCGGCCCTGGAGTTCACCGAGAAGGACGCGACGAGCAGCAGCGACGCGATCGTCGCCGGCTTCCCGGAGAACGGCGGCTACGACGTCCGCGCCGCCCGCGTCCGCGGCCGGATCAACGCCAACGGCCCGGACATCTACCACCGGGGCACCGTCCGCCGCGACGTCTACTCGCTCTACGCGACCGTCCGCCAGGGCAACTCGGGCGGCCCGCTGCTCACGCCCGAGGGCCGGGTGTACGGGGTCGTCTTCGCGAAGTCGCTCGACGACCCGAACACCGGCTACGCCCTGACGGCGGACGAGATCCGGGACGACATCCGCGTCGGCAGGATCGCCGACCGGCGGGTCGACACCCAGGGCTGCGCCCTCTGACCCCCGGGCCGCGTCCTCCCGTCCCGGCTCCGGCCGGGGCGGGAGGGGGCGGCGCGTCGCTACACCCGTGGATGGCGCAGCCGCGCCGACACCCAGCGGGCGCGGCGGCGCAGGATGCGCGGAATCCCGAGGCGGGGGTCGTGGCCTTCGCGGGCCGTCCCCCTGTCGTGCGTGCCCGGCACCCTGGCCGAGCGGCGTTCGTGTGCGGTGTCACCGTGGTCGTGCGTCCAGCCCATACAACGAGCTGTGCCCGGCCTCCAAGGTCGGTAACCCCGTCCGGGGCGGCCAATTGGCCTATGCGCCGGGCAATTGAACGACCGTAAGCCCGTCGTACGAATAAACTGCGGACCCGTCAGAAACCGGTCATCGGCCCGTCAGGTATTGGCCAAAGCCCTGTCAGGGGCGGTCGGGCTCCGGGTCCTTGAGCCAGTTCACCAGCTCGGCGGAGAACGCGGCGGGGTCCTCCTCGTGCGGGAAGTGCCCGAGCCCGTCGAAGAGGCGCCAGCGGTAGGGGGCCTCGACGTACTCACCGGACCCGGCGGCGCTGCGCGTGCGCATCACGGGGTCCAGCGATCCGTGCAGGTGCAGCGTCGGCACCCGTACCGGCCGCTTCATCCGGCGGTAGAACTGCAGCCCGTCCGGCCGGGCCATCGAGCGCATCATCCAGCGGTAGGGCTCGATCGAGCAGTGCGCGGTGGACGGGATGCACATCGCCCGCCGGTACACGCCGAGCGCCTCCTCGTCCGCGCCGTCCTCCTGGAACCGCGGCCCGGACCACTCCCGGATCAGCTCGCCCACGAGGGCCCCGTCTTCGGCGACCAGCTGCCGCTCGGGGACGAACGGCCGCTGGAAGCCCCAGATGTGGGAGCTCGCCCGGGTCTGGCCGAGGTCGCCCAGCATGGCGGAGCGCCAGCGGCGCGGGTGCGGCATGGAGGAGACGACCAGCCGGCGCACCAGCTTGGGCCGCATCACGGCCGCCGTCCAGGCCAGGTAGCCGCCCAGGTCGTGTCCGACGAGGGCGGCGTCCGGCTCGCCGAGGGACCGGATGACCCCGGTGATGTCGAGCGCGAGGTTCGCCGGGTCGTAGCCGCGCGGGGTGCGGTCGCTGCCGCCCACTCCGCGCAGGTCCATCGCGACCGCGCGGTACCCGGCGTCCGCGAGTGCGGTCAGCTGGTGCCGCCAGGTCCACCAGAACTGCGGGAAGCCGTGCAGCAGGAGGACCAGCGGCCCGTCGCCGAGCTCCGCGACATGGAACCGGGCGCCGTTGGCGGCGACGTCCCGGTGGGTCACCGCCCTGCCGTCCGGCAGGTCGATCCGTACCGCCGTCGCGGCGGTGGGCGGAGTGCTGGAGTCCGGCGAGGGGGCTGTCATGAGGACGAGCGTGCCACACCCACGGCCTGGTCACTCACCGGCCGCGGATGCGGCTTGACGGTTCCCACCAGCGCGGCGGTCTGCTTGACGGAGTCCATCGTCTTCACCGGCGGCTTGATCTTCTTGAACTTGGCCACCGCCAGCAGCCCGACCAGGCCCGCCAGCAGCCAGAACGCGCCGCCGACGATGAGGAAGGACCAGGCGAGCCCGAGACCGAGGTTGTGGATGCCGTAGGCCGCGGCGAAACTCAGTACGGGGAGGGAGAAGAGCACGAGGACGCCCGCCGCGATCGCGGCGCCGCTGCCGATGCCCGCGCGCTTGACGTCCTGCTTGATCTCCACCTTGGCGAGCGCGATCTCGTCGTGCACCAGGGCGGACATCTCGGCGGTGGCCGCGGCGACGAGCTGGCCGAGGGTGCGCTCGGCCCCCGGAGCCCCTTGGTCCGTTGCGCTCATCTCTGTCTCCCTCTGTCGTCGTCTGCCGGCGGCTGTCCTCCGTCGTCAGTCAGATCATGCCGGACGGTCGGCCCGAGTGCTGGACCCGCCCGTGGCTTCGCCCGTGCCGTCGTCCGGCTCCGGGCCCTGCGCCAGGGCCAGCGCGGTGGCCCGGCGGCGGTGCTCCGCGGCCTTCTCGTCGTGGATCCGCGCCATCCTCAGGTGGTACTCCGGGTTGCCCTCCTCGTAGATGTCCGGGATCCCGTCGCGGTCCTCGTCGCGCTCCTCCGCCTCGGTCAGGGCGCGGTACTTGCGGTCGCGGAGCTTGAGCATGACGCAGGCGACGACCGCCGCTGTCAGCGAGCCGAGCAGGACGGCGGCCTTGACCTCGTCGGTGAGGACGGGGTCCTCGGTGAAGGCGAGTTCGCCGATCAGGAGGGAGACGGTGAAGCCGATGCCGGCCAGGGAGGCCACGGCGAGCACGTCGGGCCAGGCCAGGTCCTCGCTCAGTTCGGCGCGGGTGAAGCGGGCGGCCAGCCAGGTGCCGCCGAAGATGCCCACCGTCTTGCCGACGACCAGGCCGAGCACCACGCCCAGGGTCTCGGGGCGGGTGAAGACCTGCGCGATCGCCCCGCCGGAGAGGGACACCCCGGCGGAGAACAGGGCGAAGAGGGGCACGGCCAGGCCGGCCGACAGGGGTCGGACCAGGTGCTCGATGTGCTCGCCGGGGGAGTGCCGTTCGCCCTCCGCGCGGGTGCAGCGCAGCATCAGGCCCATGGCGACGCCGGCGATGGTGGCGTGGACGCCGCTGTTGTACATCAGGCCCCAGATGACGAGGGCCAGCGGCACGTAGACGTACCAGCCGCGGACCCCGGCGCGCAGCAGGAACCAGAAGAGGACCAGGCCGGCGAAGGCCCCGCCCAGCGCGGCGAAGTCGATGCTGCCGGTGAAGAACACCGCGATGATCAGGATGGCGAAGAGGTCGTCGACGACGGCCAGGGTCAGCAGGAAGGCGCGCAGCGCGGAGGGCAGCGAGGTGCCGATGACCGCGAGGACGGCGAGCGCGAAGGCGATGTCGGTGGCGGTGGGGACCGCCCAGCCGGCCGTCGAGCCGCCGCCGAGGACGTTGACCAGGAAGTAGACCAGCGCGGGTACGGCCATGCCGCAGACGGCGGCGATGACGGGGAGGGCGGCGGCCTTGGCGTCGCGCAGGTCGCCCGCGACGAGTTCGCGTTTGAGCTCGATGCCGGCGACGAAGAAGAAGACCGCGAGCAGGCCGTCGGCCGCCCAGTGCTGGAGCGAGAGGTCCAGGCCGAGGGAGGCGGGGCCTATGTGGAAGGAGCGGACGGTGTCGTAGCTGTCCGACAGGGCGGGGATGTTCGCCCACAGGAGTGCGGCGATCGCGGCCACCAGCAGCAGGACGCCGCCGACGGTCTCCGTGCGCAGCGCGTCCGCGACGAAACGGCGCTCGGGGAGCGAGAGCCGTCCGAGGAGCTTGCGGCGGGGGGCGGGCGTGGCCACGGGGGAACCTCCGGTCGGTCGACGGCATGACGCATGCAGTTGCCGACCAGACTTCCCGGCGCACCTATGGACGTGGAGATTTTCAGAGCGTCAAATCTTGACGCTTCTCATATTTTACAGGGTCCGTTCCGTCGTATCGGGTGATCTTCACCTTAAACGGACGGAGGGCGTCCGGCGCGCTGTGCGCCGGACGCCCTCCTGGGCCGGTTCCGCCCTGCCGCAGGTCAGTCCTCGTCGGAGGCGCTGGGCAGCTTCGTCTGGATCAGGTCCATCACGGAGGAGTCGGCGAGCGTGGTGACGTCGCCGACCTCGCGGTTCTCGGCCACGTCGCGCAGCAGACGGCGCATGATCTTGCCGGAACGGGTCTTCGGCAGCTCCTGCACCGGCAGGATCCGCTTCGGCTTGGCGATCGGGCCGAGGGTGGCGCCCACGTGGTTGCGGAGCTCCGCGACCAGGCCGTCCGTCTCCGAGGCGCTGCCGCGCAGGATCACGAAGGCCACGATGGCCTGGCCGGTGGTCTCGTCGGCCGCGCCGACGACGGCGGCCTCGGCGACGGCGGGGTGCGAGACGAGCGCCGACTCCACCTCGGTGGTGGAGATGTTGTGGCCCGACACCAGCATCACGTCGTCGACGCGGCCCAGCAGCCAGATGTCGCCGTCGTCGTCCTTCTTGGCGCCGTCACCCGCGAAGTAGCGGCCCTCGAAGCGGGACCAGTAGGTGTCGACGAAGCGCTGGTCGTCGCCCCAGATGGTGCGCAGCATCGACGGCCACGGCTCGGTGAGGACGAGGTAGCCACCTCCGCCGTTCGCCACCTCGTGGCCCTCGTCGTCGACGACGGTGGCGCCGATGCCCGGCAGGGCGCGCTGGGCGGAGCCCGGCTTGGTCGCGGTGACGCCCGGCAGCGGGGAGATCATCATCGCGCCGGTCTCGGTCTGCCACCAGGTGTCCACGATCGGGCAGCGGTCGCCGCCGATGTGCTTGCGGTACCAGATCCAGGCCTCGGGGTTGATCGGCTCGCCGACCGAGCCGAGCACCCGCAGGCTCGACAGGTCGAACTTCGCGGGGATGTCGTCGCCCCACTTCATGAACGTCCGGATCGCGGTGGGCGCGGTGTAGAGGATGGTGACGCGGTACTTCTGCACCACCTCCCAGAACCGGCCCTGGTGCGGGGTGTCCGGGGTGCCCTCGTACATCACCTGCGTGGCGCCGTTGGCCAGCGGCCCGTAGACGATGTAGGAGTGCCCGGTGACCCAGCCGATGTCGGCGGTGCACCAGTAGACGTCGCTCTCCGGCTTCAGGTCGAAGACGGCGTTGTGGGTGTACGAGGCCTGGGTGAGGTAGCCG
Source organism: Streptomyces sp. NPDC058157 (assembly GCF_042884105.1). Taxonomy (NCBI): domain Bacteria; kingdom Bacillati; phylum Actinomycetota; class Actinomycetes; order Kitasatosporales; family Streptomycetaceae; genus Streptomyces; species Streptomyces sp. NPDC058157. The sequence goes on along the minus strand of NZ_JBHVUQ010000114.1, from coordinate 13,420 downwards.
CCCGAGGTGTGCAGGATGCCCTTCGGCTTACCCGTGGTCCCCGAGGTGTAGAGGATGAACAGCGGGTGCTCGGCGTCGAAGGCCTGCGGGGTGTGCTCGGTGGACTGGCGGCCGACCAGGTCGTGCCACCACACGTCGCGGCCCTCGGTGAAGGCGGTGTCCTGGCCGGTGCGGCGCACGACGAGGACGTGCTCGACCTGCGGGCACTTGGCGACGGCCTCGTCGATGGCGGGCTTGAGCGCGCTGGGCTTGCCACGGCGGTAGCCGCCGTCGGCGGTGATCACCAGCTTGGCGTCGGCGTCCTGGATGCGGGAGGCGACGGCGTCGGCGGAGAAGCCGCCGAAGACCACCGAGTGCGCGGCGCCGACGCGGGCGCACGCGAGCATCGCGACGACGGCCTCGGGGATCATCGGGAGGTAGACGGCGACCCGGTCGCCCGCCTGGACGCCGAGCTCGGTGAGGGCGTTCGCGGCCTGCGAGACCTCGTCCTTGAGCTGGGCGTAGGTGATCGAACGGCTGTCGCCGGGCTCGCCCTCGAAGTGGATGGCGACGCGGTCGCCGTTGCCGGCCTCCACGTGCCGGTCCACGCAGTTGTACGCGACGTTCAGCTTGCCGTCGGCGAACCACTTCGCGAAGGGCGGGTTGCTCCAGTCGAGCGTCTCGGTGGGCTCGGTCTCCCAGGAAAGCCGTCGGGCCTGCTCGGCCCAGAAGCCCAGCCGGTCCGTGTCGGCCTGCGCGTACGCGGCCTCCTTCACGTTCGCGGCGGCGGCCAGATCGGCGGGCGGTGCGAACCGCCGCTCCTCTTTCAGCAGGTTGGCCAGGCTCTCGTTGCTCACGACATCTCCCTTTCCCAGGGTGTCCGTTGTCCCCGGGCATAGCTGAGTCCCCGGGGACAGCTCATCAGTCAGACGCCCAGGTGACAAGGGGTTGCCGAAAATTGGTTTAGACCTATACCACGACTGGGCCCGTGCCCGGCCGTCACCCGCGCGGCGTGTCGGACGCCCGGGCGGCGGCGCGCCGTCGGCCCCTTCCCGTCACTGGTGCGGGAGGGGCCGACGGCTTGCACGGATACGGGAGGGTATCGGTTCCGGAGGGCCTCTGGTCAGGCGTTCTGTCCGACGCTGTCGAAAACGCGACAGTCGAAGAAGTCCTCACCGGCGGACAGCAGATAGGCCTGGGCCTCGCCCACGTGGAAGTACATCCCGTGGAGCTCCAGGGTGCCCTCGGCCAGGCGCCGGGCCACCGACTCGTGGGCCCGCAGGTGCTCCAGCTGCTGCACCACGTTGGTCAGGCAGAGCTGCTCCACGGCATCGGCCGGGAGCCGCCCCGAGATCCGCGCCCAGGCGTGGTGCCGGCTGCCCATCCGCTGCAGGCTGGGCCGGCCGTGCCGCAGCCAGCGGCTCAGCGGGGTCACCGGAGCGCCCGGCCGGGAGTTGAGCAGGGCCTGCATGGCCCCGCAGCCCGAGTGCCCGCACACCGTGATGCTGGCGACCTGCAGCACGTCCACGGCGTACTCGATGGCCGCCGCCACGGAATCGTCGCCGGACTCCGCGCCGGGCAGCGGGACGAGATTGCCCACGTTGCGCACGGTGAACAGGTCGCCCGGGCCGCTGGCGGTGATCATGCTGGTGACCAGACGGGAGTCCGCGCAGGTCAGGAACAGCTGCGAGGGCCGCTGCCCCTCACGCGCCAGCCGGGCCAGCTCCTCGCGCACGTGCGGTGCGGTGTCCCGCTGGAAGGCGCCGATCCCGCTGGCGAGTTGGCCCGCGCCGGGCCGCCGGGGGGCGCCCGCCGGGGTGCCGGGAGCCCCGGCCGCGCCCGGATCCGTACGGGCGGTGGCTCCGGGGGCGGTTCCCTCGGGGCTGCCGCCCCGCCCCGCCCGGTCCGCCGGTGGGGGCTGGTCCGGCTGCGCGGCCTGGGCGGCCTGGGCGGCCTGCGTGGTCTGGGCGGCCCGGTGGTCGCAGTGGTTCTGCCAGGGGGTCCAGGGGCGGCAGCACTGGTGCGCCCCCCGGCCCGCCTCGCCCCGGTGGCCATCGGCCGGCGCGCTCTCGTCATCGCCGGTTCCGGTTCCGGTGCCGGTTCCGGTCGCCCAGGGGTCGGCCGGTGCCCCGCCGGAGAGCGCCGCCCCGCCCCGGCCGGTCAGTTCGAGGGTCCCGCCGTGCGCCAGGTGCGACTCCTGCCAGTCGTGCAGGGTCTCGTAGGCGGCGTGGTCCATGAACGAGCCGTCGAGCTCGACCACCGCGTGCCCGCCGTGCGGAACCTGGTTCAGCACCCGGCTCAGCCGGGGGACCGCCAGGAAGGTCAACTGCCCTCGCGCCGTGATCCGGTGGACGCCCCCGGACTCTTCCACCGTGATCCGGGTGCGGGCCAGCCGGCGCAGGGCCAGGGCCACGGCCACCGCGATCCCGACGGCCACGCCCTCCAGCACCCCGCCCAGCACCACGGCGGCGATCGTGGTCGCGTAGACCACGACCTCGCGGTGCCGGGAGACGGTCCGCAGGTGCGTGATGCTGACCATCTGGACGCCGACGAACATCACCAGCGCGGCCAGCGCCGCGAGGGGGATCAGGTCGAGGACCGGGACGAGCAGGCCGGCCGCGAGCACCACCCACAGCCCGTGGAACATGGCTGATTTCCGGCTGACGGCGCCCGCCTTGACGTTCGCCACGCTGCGCACGGCCACACCCGTGATCGGCAGCCCGCCCAGCAGGCCGGAGACGATGTTCGCCGCGCCCTGGCCGCGCAGTTCGCGGTCGAGGTCGGCCCGGGGCGGGCGGTCTTCCGTACCGCGCTCGGAGGCGATCAGCTTGTCGGTGGCGACGGAGGACAGCAGCGATTCCACGCTGCCCACCAGCGTGATCGTCAGGACGGCGGCGATCAGCCCGAGGACCGGCCCCTCGGGCAGCTCGGGCAGCGCGTGACTGCTCCAGGACGGCAGGTCGACCCGGGGCAGGGCGAGCCCCGCCAGGGCCGCGAACGCCGTGGCGGAGGCGACGGCGGCCAGGGCCGCCGGCACCTTGCGCAGGGCGCGGCCCGTCCGGCCGGGCAGCCGGTTCCAGCCGAGCAGGACGCACAGCGTCAGCACGCTCACCGCCAGCGCGACCGGATGCGGGTCGGCCAACTGCGCGGGCAGACCGAGCACATTGGCCACGGCCGAGCTCTGCGGGGTGCCCCCGAGCACGATGTGCAGCTGGGCCAGCGCGATGGTCACGCCGATGCCTGCGAGCATGCCGTGCACGATGGCCGGACTCACCATGAGCGCCGACCGCGCGGTGCGCAGGAAGGCGAGCCCGAGCTGGCAGCAGCCCGCGAGGACGGTGATGGCGCACGTGGTCCGCCACCCGTAGCGCTGGATCAACTCGGCTGTCACGACCGTGAGTCCGGCGGCGGGGCCGCTCACCTGGAGGGGCGCGCCGCCGAGCCGTCCGGCCACGATCCCGCCCGCCGCCGCGGCCACCAGCCCCGCTTGCAAGGGGGCGCCGGTGGCGAGCGCGATGCCGAGGGAGAGCGGCAGGGCGATCAGGAAGACGGCCGCGGACGCGGACAGATCGGCCGGGAGGTCCTTGCGGAAGTTCCTCCCGCGCGAGGGCTGTCGGAGGGCGGATGGGGCTGGTGCGGTGGCTGTCATGGGTTCCCGTCTCCTCTGGGGAGGGATGAAGCGGCGGGAGTCTCAACACTCGGTAAATGGATGGTAATGGAGAGTAAAGAAGGGTGGGAGGGAATGCGGGCAAACGGCCTAGAAACCCACCCCTGAGAGTGATTAAGCATTTTGTCTGGCTTGTCACACCTTCCTAAAACCACACCGCATGGGACGTTGCGTCGGGAACGTCCTGCATCGGTATCGCGAGGGAGAGGTGTGCGGATGATGGCCGCCACGAAGAAGATCGCCGGCGGGCTGGTCGCCACGGCCCTGGTCCTGTGTGCCGCCGGGTGCAGCGGCTCGGGGTCCGCCGGGCACGGGGCCCCCGGCTCGCCGAACGGGAGGAAGGGCGCCGCCGCCCCCGAGGCCCCCGGCAGCGTCAACCGGCCCATCGGGGACGGCTCGACCGCCTACACCGGTCCGCAGCCGCACGTACAGAAGCCGCAGAAGCTGAAGCCCGGCGAGAAGCCACCGCAGTTCGTGGTGTTCTCGTGGGACGGGGCGGGCGAGGACAGCCAGAAGCTTTTCTCGCACTTCCGTGAGGTGGGCAAGGAGTACAACGCCCGGATGACCTACTTCCTCAGCGGCGTCTACATGCTGCCGGAGGAGAAGCGTTCCCTCTACACCGCGCCGCAGCACTCCCCGGGCCGCTCCGACATCGGTTTCGGCGACCTCCAGGGCATCAAGGACACCGCCACCCAGGTCCGCGCGGCCTGGCTGGAGGGCAATGAGATCGGCACCCACTTCAACGGCCACTTCTGCGGCCCCGACGGCGGTGTCGGCACCTGGTCCGTCGAGGAGTGGAAGAGCGAGATCAACCAGGCCAAGTCCTTCGTCAAGAACTGGAAGACGAACGCCGGCCTGAAGGAGATGGACCCGCTCCCCTTCGACTACGACAAGGAGCTCATCGGCGCCCGCACCCCCTGCCTCGAGGGGCAGAAGAACTTCATGCTCGCGGCCAAGGACATGGGCTTCCGCTATGACTCCAGCGGGATCAGCAAGCAGGTCTGGCCCAAGAAGACGGACGGGCTCTGGGACCTCCCGCTCCAGCTGGTGCCGATGCCCGGCCGGGCCTTCGACACGCTGAGCATGGACTACAACTACATGGTCAACCAGTCCGGGACGACCACCCAGGGCGACCCCTCGCAGCACCAGTACTGGGGCGACCAGATGCGCGACGGCCTCAAGCAGGCCTTCGACCGGGCCTACCAGGGCAACCGCGCACCGCTGATCATCGGCAACCACTTCGAGTCCTGGAACGGCGGCACCTACATGCACGCCGTGGAGGAGTCCATCAAGAGCATGTGCGGCCAGCCGGAGGTCCGCTGCGTGCCCTTCCGCGAGCTGGCCGACTGGCTGGACGCCCAGGACCCCAAGACCCTGGACTGGCTGCGGACCCTCGAGGTCGGCCAGACGCCGAAGGAGGGCTGGACGAAGTTCCTCACCGCGGGGCCGCCGGCCGCGCCGGCTGCCCCGGCGGGGAAGGTCAAGCCGGCTGAGGGGCCGGCCGGAGCGCCGGACGAGGGCTGACCAGGCCCTCGTGGAGGACGAAGCCGGGGTCGACCTGTTCCGCCAGGTCGGCTCCGGTCTTGGCGTTGCCCCAGCTCTCGGCGTTGCGCAGGTGGAAGTGGACCATCTGCTCGGTGTACCTGGCCCAGTCGCGGCCGGAGTAGGAGTCCTCCGCCGCCTCCTGGAGGGCCCGCAGCGCGAGCCGGTTGGTCGACTCCAGCAGCTCGAACGCCGCCGGGCGGCCCCGTTCCATCGCCCGCACCCAGTCGGAGTGCCCGAAGGTGACCAGGAGGTCCTCGCCCACCTCGTCCTGGAGGAACTCGATGTCCTCGGGCCCCTGCACCTTGTTCCCCACGACCCGCAGGCGGACCCCGAAGTCCCTGGCGTACTCCTTGTACTGGCGGTAGACGGAGACGCCCTTGCGGGTCGGCTCGGCCACGAGGAAGGTCATGTCGAAGCGGGTGAACATGCCCGAGGCGAAGGAGTCCGAGCCGGCCGTCATGTCGACGACGACGTACTCGTCCGGCCCGTCGACCAGGTGGTTGAGGCAGAGCTCGACCGCTCCGACCTTGGAGTGGTAGCAGGCCACCCCCAGGTCCGACTCGGCGAACGGACCCGTGGCCATCAGCCGTACGGCGTCCCCGTCGAGCGGCAGCGTGCGCGCGCAGGCCTCGTAGACCGGGTTGTCCTCGTCCACCCGCAGCAGGCGCGAACCCGCGCCGGGCGGCGTCGTCTTGATCATGCTGTCGGCCGAGGTGATGCGCGGGTTCGAACCGCGCAGGTACTCCTTGATCAGGGGCAGGTGCGCGCCCAGCGCGGGCAGCGCGGCGGCCTCCTCCTCGGTGAGCCCCAGGGCGGCGCCGAGGTGCTGGTTGATGTCGGCGTCCACCGCGACGACGGGGGCTCCACTGGCTGCGAGGTGGCGGATGAAGAGGGAGGACAGCGTCGTCTTCCCGCTGCCTCCCTTTCCCACGAAAGCGATCTTCATGTTCACCAAGGGTAGTGGAGCGATAGCGGGGTGTGGTCAAGCTGAGTGAAGAAGACCACTCCAAGGAGGGGTCGGTGCTATGGGTCCGCAGTGCGTAGGCTCCCTACTTATGAGTAGCGCTTCCGACCCGCTGGCGGCCCTGGGCGCCCTGCCGGGCGTCGCAGAGTCCGTGGAATCCGTACGCAAGGCCGTGGACCGGGTCTACGGGCACCGGGTCATGCGCCGGCGCGGCGGGGAGATCACCTCGGAGGCCGCACTGCGCGGCGCCCGGGGCAGCGCGGCGCTGTCGGCGGCCGACTGGGCGCTGGAGGAGGTGCGCCGGCGGACCGACTTCAGCGCGGACGCCGAGGCGCTGACGGTCGGGGCTGCCCTGCGCCTGACGGCGGAGGCGGGCCAGCTCCTGAGCATCTGGCGCCAGTCGCCGATGCGGGTCCTCGCCCGTCTTCACCTGGTGGCGTCCGGTTCGGCCGTGGCGGGGGACGTGGTGGGCCGCCCGCGCCTGGCCGGCGAGCCGGTGGAGGAGCCGCTGGTGGACCTGCCGCTCCCGGACGCCGACGAGGTTGCGGGCCGGCTCGACGGGCTGGCCCGCCTGGTCATCGCGGGCGGGTCGGCCCCGGCCCTGGTCACGGCCGCGGTGGTGCACGGCGAACTGCTGGCGCTGCGCCCGTTCGCCTCGTACAACGGCCTGGTCGCGCGGGCCGCGGAGCGCATCGTGCTGATCAACAGCGGGCTCGACCCGAAGGCGATCTGCCCGGCGGAGGTCGGCCACGCCGAACAGGGGGCGGAGTCCTACCTGGAGGCCTTCAGGGGCTACGTCTCCGGCACGGCGGAGGGGATGGCGGCCTGGATCGCGCACTGCGGCCGCGCGGTCGAGCTCGGTGCGCGCGAGTCGACGGCTGTCTGCGAGGCGTTCCAGCGCGGCGCGGCGTAGGGCCGGACGAGCGGCGCGGGCCGGACAAAGGGTTGCGGCGACACCGTACTGCTCTGGTGTCGCCGCTGGCATTCACGCCCAGTTACCAAGCGTCCTCGATGTTGCCCATCAGGCCGGGTACTTTGCCCGTGGCCTGGTGCGGCTGGCCCGTAATCGACGGGTCGACGTCGCGTGGGTGCTCGGCGTTCCTGCTTCGGTCCGTGGGCCTTACTGCGTTTTAAAGATGATCCTCTCGGATGTTCTTTGGTCTCGCGGGCCGTGACTCCTTTGTACCTCGCTTGGGGGCGGAGTGAAACCCCTGGCCCGAGTTCTTTACTTTCCGGGGCGATCCGGGGTGATTCGGACACCCCATATCGCCCCAGGTCAGGCGGATGCGAGGGTCGCGGCGGCGCGGCGGCGGCTCGCGTACCAGACCAGCCCGGCGGTGGCCGCCGCCGCGCCGACCGCCGCGGCGGCGACGAGCGCCGGCCGGGCGGTGACGGAGAAGCCGGGCAGTCGCTGCTTGAGCCGCACCGGCTTGCTGAACACCAGCACCGGCCACTCCCGCGCGACCGCCTCGCGCCTCAACGCCCGGTCGGGATTGACCGCATGCGGATGCCCGACCGCCTCCAGCATCGGTACATCGGTGATGGAGTCGCTGTACGCGTAGCACCGCGCGAGGTCGTAGCCCTCGGACTCGGCGAGCTCCCGTACGGCCTCCGCCTTCGTGGGGCCGTAGGCGTAGTACTCGATCTCCCCGGTGAAGCAGCCGTCCTCGCCGACCACCATGCGGGTGGCCACGACCCGGTCCGCGCCGAGCATCTCGCCGATGGGCTCGACGACTTCGGCGCCCGAGCTGGACACGATCACCACGTCACGGCCCGCCGTGTGGTGGGCCTCGATGAGGGACGCGGCCTCGTCGTAGATGATCGGGTCGATCAGGTCGTGCAGCGCTTCGGCGACGATCTCGCGCACCTGGCGGACGTTCCACCCCTTGCAGAGGGCGGACAGGTACTCGCGCATCCGTTCCATCTGGTCGTGGTCGGCGCCGCCGGCCAGGAAGATGAACTGGGTGTACGCGGTCCGCAGCACGGCCCGCCGGTTGATCAGGCCACCCTGGTAGAAGGACTTGCTGAACGTCAGGGCGCTCGACTTCGCAATGACCGTCTTGTCCAGGTCGAAGAAGGCGGCGGTCCGAGGCGAGGAGTGCGGCAAGGGCTGATTTTCCACGCACCGAGCATATGCGCCCACCATTCGGCGTAAGGTGTGGCGCGTGGGTTTGCCTGAGAAGGCTCTCGGGTACACCATGGAAGTCACGGATCGTTCGCGACCGTGCTAACCCGGTCTGGCTCCTCCCCCCCCGAGTCGGACCGTGGGGACGACCCCCGCTCTCCCCCCCGGCGGGGGTCGTCGCATGTCCGGACGCGGTTCGCGTCCCACTCCTTCGGGTTCCGGCGGACATCGCTGCGGCCCTTCCTCTTCGGTGGGCCCGCACGGCGCGGCCCCTCACCTCCTCCGACGCGTGGCTCTGCGTAGTTGTTCCGGCGCGCTCCGGAACTCACTCGTGAGGGTGGGGAAGATATTCACAAGCACCTTCTTGTCCACAGTTTTCCGGCAAGATCCACTTCTTTTTCCGGACCCCTGCACCGTGATTCCAGCCGCGAAGTCCGCGGCACGTGGATTTGCAGTGAGAAGGGGGCGGAGATCGTGGCTGGATCGAAGTCGTGTGAAGCGCTGGAGCCCGGCGTGGCGGGTGGGAGCGGGCCGGTGGCCCGCGCCGGCGGGGCCGGGCCCGGCGGCGGGCGGCCGCTGATCATCACCGAGGACCCGCTGCTCCTGGACGATCTGCTGCGGCTGTGCGCCGCCGCGGGCGCCGAGCCGCATGTGCACCATGCGGTGCCGGAGCAAAGCGGAACCGCGGGGGACGGCGGTGGGGGCGGCGTGGACGTCTCCGCACCGGGCGGGGGCGTCGGATGGGAGACGGCCCCGCTGGTCCTGGTCGGGGACGACGCCGCCCGCCGGGTGCGCGGGGCGCCGCGCAGGGAAGGGGTGTTCCTCGTCGGCCGGGACCTCGACGACCCCTTCGTGTGGCAGCGGGCCGTGGAGATCGGCGCCGAGGAGGTGCTGCGGCTGCCCGACGCCGAGAACCGGCTCGTCGACCGCCTGGCCGACGTGGTCGAGGGGGCCGGGCGGCCCGCCCTCACCGTCGGCGTCATCGGCGGCAGCGGCGGGGCCGGAGCGTCCACCCTCGCCTGCGCCCTGGCGCTGCGGGCCGCCCGGTCCGGGGAGCGCACCATCCTCATCGACGGCGACCCCCTCGGCGGGGGCATGGACGTCCTGCTCGGCGGTGAGGGCGCCGAGGGGCTGCGCTGGCCCGACTTCGCCGCCTCGCGCGGCCGGGTCGGGGCCGGGGCGCTGGAGGAGTCCCTCCCCGAACTGCACGCGCTGCGGGTGCTGAGCTGGGACCGCGGGGACCGGGTGGTGGTGCCGCCCGCCGCGATGCGGTCGGTGGTGGCCGCCGCCCGGCGGCGCGGCGGGGTGGTGGTGGTCGATCTGCCCCGGCGGGTGGACGAGGCGGTGGCGGAGGTGCTGGCCCAGCTGGACCTCGTCCTGCTGGTGGTCCCCGGAGAGCTGCGGTCGGTGGCCGCGGCGGGGCGGGTCGCGGCCGGGGTGCGGATGGTGGCCCGGGACGTCCGCGTGGTCGTGCGGGGCCGCTGCCGGCAGGGGCTCGACGCCGAGGCGGTGGCGGGGCTGCTGGGAGCGCCGCTGGCCGGGGAGGTGCCGGTGGAGGTGGGGCTCCCGGGGCGGGTGGCCGAGGGGGAACCGCCGGGCGTGCGGGGTGCGTTGGCCCGGTTCTGCGACGGCTTCTGGCAGCGGGCCCTCGGCCCGGCCCAGGGGGTGCCGGCATGAGCGCGGTCCTGCTGGACGCCGTGCGGCGGCGGCTGGCCGAGAGCGGTGCGGAGCCCACTCCGGCCCGGGTCGCGGCGGCGCTGCGGGCGCAGGGCAGGCTGCTCGGGGACGCGGAAGTGCTGGGTGCCGCGGCCGAGTTGCGGTCCGAGCTGGTCGGCGCGGGTCCGCTGGAGCGGCTGCTCGGGGATCCCGGGGTCACCGATGTGCTGGTGGCCGCCCCCGACCGGGTGTGGGTGGACCGGGGCGGCGGGCTGGAGCTGACGGAGGTGACCTTCGCCGACGCCGAGGCCGTGCGCAGGCTGGCCCAGCGGCTGGCGGCCGTCGCGGGGCGCCGGCTGGACGACGCCCGGCCGTGGGTGGACGCCCGGATGCCGGACGGCACCCGGCTGCATGCCGTCCTCCCGCCGGTGGCCGTCGGGTCGGCGTGCCTGTCCCTGCGGGTGGTGCGGCCCAAGGCGTTCACGCTGGAGGAGCTGGTCGCCGCCGGGACCCTTCCGCCGGGCGGGCAGCGGCTGCTGCGGGCGATGGTCGAGGCCCGGCTGTCCTTCCTCGTCTCCGGCGGGACCGGCACGGGCAAGACCACCCTCCTCAGTGCCCTGCTCGGGCTGGTCGGGCCGGCCGAGCGGATCGTGCTGGCCGAGGACTCCGCCGAACTGCGGCCCGACCACCCCCATGTGGTGCGGCTGGAGACCCGGCCCGCGAACCAGGAGGGCGCGGGTCTGGTCACCCTCGCCGATCTGGTCCGCCAGGCCCTGCGGATGCGGCCCGACCGGCTGGTGGTCGGCGAGGTGCGCGGCGCCGAGGTTGCCGATCTGCTGGCCGCGCTGAACACGGGGCACGAGGGGGGCTGCGGCACCGTCCACGCCAATGCCGCCGAGCACGTCCCCGCCCGGCTGGAGGCGCTCGGCAGCGCCGCCGGACTCGACCGGGCCGCTCTGCACAGCCAGTTGGCGGCCGCTCTGACCCTCGTGGTCCATCTCGCCCGGGACCGGTCGGGGCGGCGGCGGGTGGCGGAGGTCCATGTGCTGGAGCGGGATCCGGACGGGCTCGTGGTGACCGTACCCGCGCTGCGCTGGGGGGCCCGCGGGTTCCTGCGGGAGCGGGGCTGGGAGCGGCTCGGTCCGCTGTTGCGGGGTGCGCGGTGAGCGCCGGGGCGCTGGGGTCGGTGCCGGTGTTCGCGGGGGTGCTCTGCGCGGGGGCGGCCGCCTGGGGGCTGGCCGGGGGTGACGGGGCGTCCCGCCGGACCCGGCTGGTGCTGGCGGGAGGGGCGGCTGCCGTGCCGTGCGGGCCGTCGCCCGGGTGGCGGCTGGTGGCGGCGGTGCGGGGGCGGGCCGCCTGGTGGCGGGAGGGGGCGGTGCTCGGGGCGGGGCTGCTGGTGGCCGTGCTGGGCGGCTCGGTGATCCCGCTGGCGTTGGGGGCCGCCTCGGTGCCGCTGCTGCGCCGGTGGCTGCGGGTCCGGGAGCGGGAACGGGCGCGGGACGCGCGGGCCGCCGGGGTGGTGGAGCTGTGCGGGGCCGTGGTCGGGGAGCTGAGGGCGGGTGCCCAGCCGGGGCAGGCGCTGACGGCGGCGATACGGCGTACGGCGGCCCGTCCTGGTGGTCCGGGGCCGGCCGAGGCGGCCGTGCTGGCGGCCGCGGCCTTCGGCGGGGACGTGGCCCGTGCCCTGCATGAGGCGGCGAGGGAGCCGGGCGCGGAGGGGCTGGCCGCGATGGCCGCCTGCTGGCGGGTCTCGGTGGACGGGGGCGCGGGCCTGGCGGTGGGCCTGGACCGGCTGGAGGGTGCCCTGCGGGCCGAGCGGGACCGCAAGGAGTTCCTGCGGGCCCAGCTGGCGGGGGCCAGGTCGACGACGGTGGTGCTCGCGCTGCTGCCCCTGGTGGGGCTGCTGATGGGGACCGCGCTCGGGGCGGATCCGCTGGAGGTGCTGCTGCACTCCCCGGTGGGCTGGGGCTGCCTGGTGGCGGGCGGGGTGCTGGAGGCGCTGGGGCTGCTGTGGTGTCGGCGGATCGTACGGACGGGGGAGCGGTGATGGACGGTCTGGTGGCCCACAGGCTGGGGACGGCGCTGTGCCTGGCGCTGGCGGTGTGGTGGCCGGCCTCGGCGGCGGCGGCGCGGCTGGGGCGGCGGGCGGCGCGGCGCAGGATGGCGTCCGTCTTCGGGACGCCCCGGCCGGAACGGCGGGGGCCACCGGGTGGCCGCCGGGTGCGGGTGGTGGCGGTGGCCTGGGCGGCGCCCGCCGGAGCGCTGGTGGCGGGCTGGGTGCTGGTCGGCGGGGTGTGGGGGCTGCTCGCCGGGTGCGGTGCGGCGGCCGGGGTGCGGTGGCGGTCGGCCCGGCCGCGGCCTGCCGCCGGGGTCGACCCGCGGGCGGCGGAGCGGGAGTTGCCGTTCGCGGCGGATCTGCTGGCCGCCTGCCTGGCGGCGGGGGCGGGGCCGGTGGAGGCGGCCGAGGTGGTGGGGGAGTCGCTGGGCGGTCCGGTGGGCGAGCGGCTGGCGCTCGCCGGGGCGGAGCTGCGGCTGGGCGGTGAACCGGGAGCGGCGTGGGGGAGGTTGGCGGGCATACCCGGGGCCCGGGGGCTCGCGGAGTGCCTGGAACGTGCCGCGCGGACGGGGGCGCCCGCCGCGGAGCCGGTCTCCCGGCTGGCGGCGGCCCTGCGGGCCGACCGCTCCCGGCGGGCGGGAGCCCGGGCGCAGCGGGCCGCGGTGCTCGTCACCGCGCCGGTCGGGCTGTGCTTCCTCCCCGCCTTCCTGGCGCTCGGGGTGGCACCGGTGGTGATCGCCATGGCCTCCGGTCTGCTGTCGGCCGGCTGAAATCCCGGAGTCCTCCGGAGACCGGGGCGTTCCGGCCGGGAGCTTTTCAATCATCACCTGAAATCACTGGAATCACTGAAATCACATCAAGAACGTAATCTCACAGGAGGTTGTCATGAGGATCATCTGGTTTCGTCTGCGGACGGCGCTGAGCGGTCGCGGGAGCGACCGGGGGATGTCGACTTCGGAATACGCCATGGGCACGATCGCCGCCTGTGCGTTCGCCGCGGTTCTGTACAAGGTGGTGACGAGTGACGTGGTCGCGACGGCCCTTCAGTCGACCATCGGGAAGGCGCTCGATGCGCCCTTCTGAGGGAAAGCCGTCGGCCGGGGACCGGGGTTATGTGACGGCGGAGGCGGCACTCGTCATTCCCGCCCTGGTGCTGCTGGCAGCCCTGCTGGTGTGGGCGCTGATGGCGGCGGCCGCGCAGATCCGGTGTGTGGACGCCGCCCGGGCGGGGGCCCGGGCGGCGGCCCGGTCGGAGCCCGCCGGGGCGGCGCTGGCGGCGGCCCGGCAGGCCGCCCCGCCGGGAGCCGAGGTGGAGCTGGAGCGGGACGGGGACCTGTGGCGGGTGCGGGTCGCGGCGCCCGCGCCGGGGCCGGCCGGGCTGCCGGTGCGGATCGGGGCGCGGGCGGTGGCCCTGGCCGAGGACAGCGT